>JAOUHH010000043.1 GCA_029865195.1 Desulfobulbaceae bacterium | reverse complement strand
GGCGGGAGAATTTCCTCCCCACTTTCGGGTGTTTCGGCGGCACCTTCACAGAGGTTGATACCGTTGAAAACTGAAAGCGATAATCCAGGACAGAAGTCAATTTATCGTGAATATGCGGAAGCGATCATCATTGCGCTTCTGCTGGCGTTTTTTATCCGGACTTTTGTGGTGCAGGCCTTCAAGATTCCTTCCAGCTCCATGGAGCCGACCCTGCTGATCGGTGACCACCTGCTGGTCAATAAATTCACCTATGGGGTCAAGAATCCCTTGACCGGGGCAACATGGATTGCGGTCGGCACGCCGCAGCGCCGTGATATCATCGTTTTTGAGTATCCGCTGAACCCCTCGCAGGATTTCATCAAACGGGTGATCGGGGTGGCCGGAGACAGAATCGAGGTCATTGACAAAAAGGTGTTCGTCAACGGCGAACCCTTCGAGGTGCCAAGCGCCGTGTATCGTGACGGGCGGATTTTCCCCAGTGATATGAGCACGCGCGACAACTTCGGGCCGGTGGTGGTGCCGGCGGATTCCCTGTTCGTGATGGGAGACAACCGTGACAACAGCCACGACAGCCGCTTCTGGAAGTTTGTCGATTTGAGAGCGGTTAAGGGCAAGGCCTTTGTTCTCTATTGGTCATGGAACAGCGATGATTTCAACGTGCGTTGGCATCGGATCGGGCAGCTGATTCACTGAAGGACGTCTTGGGTTTGACCGCACCACCCGCTGGCGACCGAGTTGAGGAGCGTTATGGACACAGAATATCGCTTTACCCATAAACATATTCTGGGGCTCGAAGATCTTACCGCCCAGGATATCGATTACGTCTTGCGGGTCGCCGAGTCTTTCAAGGAGATCTCGCAGCGGCCGATCAAGAAGGTGCCGACCCTGCGCGGCAAGACCGTGATCAACCTCTTTTTCGAGCCCAGCACCCGAACCCGCCTTTCCTTTGAGGTCGCGGCCAAGCGCCTGAGCGCCGATACCTTCAATGTCGCCGCTTCCAGCAGCAGCACCACCAAGGGTGAAACCCTGTTGGATACCGCTCGCAATCTGGAAGCGATGAAACCTGATATCATCATCATCCGCCATTCACGTTCCGGCTCCCCGCGCCTGTTGGCCAATCATATCAATGCCTCGGTGATCAATGCCGGGGATGGTGTCCACGAGCATCCCAGTCAGGCCCTGTTGGACATGTTGACCGTCAGGGAGAAAAAGGGGCGGCTGGAGGGGTTGAAGGTCGCGATTATCGGCGATATCACCCACAGCCGGGTGGCGCACTCGAACATTATCGGATTCTCCAAGATGGGGGCGCAGGTTGCGGTGAGCGGTCCTGCCACCTTGATCCCAAAAGGGATTGCCGAGATGGGTGCCACGGTATGTGATTCCGTGGAGGCCGCGGTCGCCGATGCCGACGTGGTGATGGCGCTGCGGATTCAGAAGGAGCGGCAGCAGGATCCGCTGATCCCTTCGCTGCGCGAGTATGCCCGCTTCTTCGGCATCACCCAGCGCACCCTGGCCGGCGCCAAGCCCGATGCCTTGGTTATGCATCCCGGGCCGATTAACCGGGGGGTGGAGATGGATCCAGCCATCGCCGATGGTCCGCGTTCGGTTATTCTTGAGCAGGTGACCAACGGGGTCGCGGTGCGGATGGCCTTGCTCTATTTGATCATGGGAGGTGGGTGAGATGGATTTTTCTCCCTTGCACGAAGCGTCTGTACTGCCGGTGTTGTTGGCAAACGGCAGGGTCATCGATCCGGTCAACGGCATCGATCAGGTCGCCGACGTACTGGTAGAGAACGGCACCGTTACGGCCATCGGCGCGGGATTGGACTCGGAGCGCACCTCGGCGCGGCGGATCGATCTGCAGGGCAAGTGGGTGGTGCCCGGCCTGATCGACATGCACGTGCATCTCCGGGAGCCGGGCGCCGAGTATAAGGAAACCGTGGTCAGCGGCACCAAGGCGGCGGCGGCGGGTGGTTTTACGGCCGTGGCCTGTATGCCCAATACCAACCCGGTGAACGACAACCAGGCGGTGACGGTGCTGATTCGCAGTCGGGCCGCCGAGGGCTATGCCAGGGTGTATCCGGTGGGCGCCATCAGCAAGGGCAGTGCCGGTGAAAATCTCTCCGAATTCGGTGAGCTGCGCGCAGCCGGGGTTGTCGCGGTCACCGACGACGGCCTGCCGGTGACTGACGGGCAGTTGATGCGGCGGGCGCTGGAGTACGCCGGCAATTACAAGCTGCTGGTGATCTCGCATGCCGAGGAGTTGTCGTTGAGTCGCCATGGCGCGATGAACGAGGGGAGCCTTTCCACCCGGATGGGGCTGATCGGCATTCCCTCGGTGGCGGAGGAGATCATGGTGTATCGGGATATCGCCCTGGCCCGCTATACCGGGCGGCCGGTGCATATTGCCCACGTCAGCACCCGCGAAGCGGTGAGCCTGATCCGGCGGGCCAAGGCCCAGGGCTGTAAGGTCACCGCCGAGACCGCGCCGCACTATTTCACCCTCACCGAGGAAGCGATCGGCTCTTATGATGCCCGGGCCAAGATGAATCCGCCTCTGCGCACCGCCGATGACGTGGCGGCGATCAAGGAGGGGTTGCAGGACGGCACCCTTGACGCCATTGCCACCGACCACGCCCCCCACAGCGAGTTGGAAAAGGATGTGGAGTTCGATCTCGCCGCCAACGGGATTATCGGTCTTGAAACGGCTCTGCCATTGGCCTTGGCCCTGGTTCGGGACGGCCTGATAACCCCGGCGCGGCTGGTGGAGTTGCTCTCGGTCAACCCGGCGCGGATTCTCGGGGTGGACGGGGGGACGCTGACGGTGGGGTCGGTGGCGGATGTGACGGTGATCGACCCGGAACGATCCTTCCGCTACGATGTCGAGCAAGTGGTTTCCAAGAGCCGCAACTCACCGTTCCTCGGCTGGGAGCTTGCCGGCAAGGCGGTGCTGACCATGGTCGGCGGCCGGGTTGTCTATTCGGATATCTGAAAACGGCCGGTGGCAACCGGTTGCTGGTGCCCGTCTTAAAAAGAACACCCCCTTCACCTCGAAAAGGCGAAGGGGGTGTTCTGGTTTCAGGCCCTGGAGTTTTTTATTTCTTGATGTCGAGCAGGCTGCCCAGCATCTCGTCGTAGGCCTGGATGGTCTTGATGTTGGCCTGGAAGAAGCGGCGGGTCATGAGCTGCTGCGGGATCTCCTCGGCCAGTTCGACGTTGGATTTTTCCACCAGCACCTCTCCCTCGGTGGTGCGTTCCAGCGCCAGCGGCCCCGGTGTCTCCACCGTGCTGACGTTGGCGGTCACCCCCTGCGGCACCTCTTCCTGCAGGGTGACCCTGGTTTTCTTATAGCCGTCGGTGTCGATGTTGGCGGTGTTGTTGGCGCTTGATTCGTTTTTTTTCTGCAGGCTCATCAGGCCTGAGAGCGAGGCGCTTATCCCGTTGATCATCCCGAACCTCCTTGCTGTGTCGCTGTCATGCCGGGGCCGGTGGCCCCGGAAAAATCATGCCTTATTAAATTATAAGATCGGACCGGGTCGCGGGCAACCTGAATTTAATCGAGGGGCGGTTCAGCTCTCTTCTTCGAGGATTTCCTTGTAGGGGCAGCCCTTCTCCATGCAGCGCAACTGGATGCCTTCCTTCTTGGTCTGTTTTTCGATGAGGAACGGGGCGTTGCAGAGCGGGCAGGGCTTGGCCACCGGTTTTTCCCAGATCGCAAAGTTGCAGGTGGGGTATCGATCACAGCTGTAAAAGACCTTGCCGCGCTTGGAGACCTTGCGGACCAGTTCGCCATCGCATCCCTTCTCGGGGCACTTGACCCCGGAGGACTGCGCCTTGATGTGGCGGCATTTCGGATAGGCGGAACAGGCGAGGAAGCGGCCGAACCGGCCATGCCGGAACACCATGGGGTTGCCGCATTTCTCGCATTTTTCGCCCGACTCCTCCGGTTCTTCCTTGGCCACCGGCACGATTTTCTCTTCTTCCCGTTTGAAATCCTGGGTGTGTTTGCAGTCGGGATAGTTTTCGCAGGCGAGAAATTCGCCCATCCGTCCCCATTTGATCACCATCTTCCCGGCGCAGAGCGTGCAGGGGATATCGGTGGGCTCGGCGCTCCGCTTGATGGATTTCATCTCCATCTTGGCCTGATCGAGGGTGTTTTTGAAGGGGGTGTAGAACTCCTTGAGCAGGGCCAGCCAATTGATATTGCCCTCCTCGACCTGATCGAGTTTTTCCTCCATGGAGGCGGTGAACTCCACATCCATCACCGACGGGAAATGCAGGACCAGCAACTGGTTGACCAGCTTGCCGAGATCGGTGGGCTCGAACTTCCGCTGCGCCAGGGTAACGTATTCCTTGTCCTGGATGGTGGAGATGATCGAGGCGTAGGTGCTGGGTCGGCCGACGCCGTTTTCTTCCAGGGCCTTGACCAGGGTCGCCTCGGTGTAACGGGGCGGCGGCTGGGTGAAATGCTGTTTGGAAAGGGTTTCCAGCCGTTGCAGGAGCGCACCCTTTTCAAGGTTCGGCAGGGTGACCCCGACCTCGGCCCCTTCGGCATCGCCGCCGCTCTCGTCCGTAGCTTCCACGTAGAGGGTCATGAAGCCAAGAAAGCGCATGATCGAGCCCACCGCCTTGAAATCGTAGCGGCCGGCGGCAATGAGGATCGAGGTCTGGTCGTAGATGGCGGGAGCCATTTGGCTGGCGACAAAACGCTTCCAGATCAGGGCGTAGAGGGCCAACATGTCTTTTTCGAGGAACGGCTTGAGGTCGTCCGGGGTGCGGGTGACATCGGTGGGGCGAATTGCCTCATGCGCCCCCTGCGCCGACTTGCTGGTCTTGTAGAGGTTGGCCTTGGCCGGCAGGAAATCGGGGCCGTGGGCTTTTTCGATGTGTGCCCGCACGTCGGCCAGGGCGTCGTCGTTGATGCGAGTCGAATCGGTACGCATGTAGGTGATCAGACCGGTGGGGCCTTCGCTGCCCAGCTCGATGCCCTCGTAGAGCCGTTGTGCCAGCGTCATGGTCTTCTTTGCCGAAAACCGGAGCTTGCGGTTCGCCTCAATCTGCATGGTACTGGTGATGAAGGGTGGGCTGGGGTTGCGCTTTTTTTGCTTCTTCTCAAGCTTGGCGACGGTGTAACTGATTTTCTCCAGCTCGGCGGCTATTTGTTTGGCGGTCTTTTCGTCGCCGACCGCCGCCTTTTTGCCGTCGATGCGGTCGAGTTGCGCGGTGAAGGGGGGCGGGGTGGGGCCTTCCAGGCGAAGATTGATGGTCCAGTATTCTTCCGGTTGAAAGGAGAGAACCTGCTCCTCGCGTTCGCAGATCATCCGCACCGCCACCGACTGCACACGGCCGGCGCTCAAGCCTCGCCGCACTTTGTCCCAGAGCAGGGGGGAGATCTGGTAGCCCACCAGTCGGTCGAGGATGCGCCGCGCCTGTTGCGCCTCGAAGAGGTTCTGGTTGATGTCGGCGGCGTTTTCGATGGCGGCGAGAATCGCCTTCTTGGTCAATTCGTGGAACAGCGCCCGGTGCATGGGCTTTTTGCTGGTGCGGAGGATCTCGGCGATATGGAAAGCGATCGCCTCTCCCTCGCGGTCGGGGTCGGGGGCAAGATAGATGGCGTCGGCCTTTTTCGCCGCCGCCTTCAGTTCGTTGATGATCTTGCCCTTGCCGCGGATGGTTTCATACTGGGGGGCAAAGTCGTGTTCCACGTCGACGCCGAGGGTGCGGACGGGCAGATCGCGGATATGGCCCACCGAGGCCTTGACCTCAAAAGCCTTGCCCAGGTATTTCTGCAGAGTCCGGGCCTTGGCCGGAGACTCGACAATGATCAGTGATTTCGACATGTTTTATGCGGTCCGTGTTCTGCGTTATGGGCGCCTTGGCAGGCCGCCCGTGGTTGTGCCGATTTTTCAAGCTTTGCGCTGGTAGAGTTTTCCCGGCAGGACCTCGATCAGATCGGCCAGTTCCAGCAGGACCAGCTTCTCGTTGACCACCCTGGCGGCGAGGCCGGTGGCGACGATCAGGTCGTCGATGTTTTTCGGGTAGACATCCAGCGTCGCCAGCAGCGCTTGACTCGCCTGATCCAGGTCGGCCAAGCCGGCCGCCGGGGTTGTTTGTTGTGCGTTGGTCGGGGCCGCGGCCGTGAAGGCCTGCAGTTCCGCCAGGATGTCGTCAACGCTGTGGACCAGTTTGGCGCCATCCTGTAAAAGCCGGTGGGTGCCCTCGCTCTTGCCGGAATCGATCCGGCCCGGCATCGCAAAAACCTCCCGTCCCTGCTCCAGCGCCAGCTGCGCGGTGATCAGCGAACCGGAGTGCTTCGCCGCTTCAACGACCAGAACCCCCAAGGCAAGGCCGCTGATAATCCGGTTGCGGGCCGGGAAACGGAAGCTGTCCGGCGGTGTGCCCGGCGGGTATTCACTGACCAAAGCGCCGGTGGCGGCGATTTCTTCAAAAAGTTTGCGATTGCGGGCCGGATAGACAATATCCAGTCCGCAACCCAGCACCGCCACGGTTTTTCCAGCGGCCGCCAGAGCCCCGGCGTGGGCATTGCTGTCGATGCCGAGGGCGAGGCCGCTGATGATGGTAAGCCCCCGCAGGGCAAGGTCCCTGGCAAAACGCCCGGCCATCTGGAGGCCGTAGGTCGAGGCCGCCCGCGCCCCGACCACGGCGATGCCACTGTTGTTCAAAACCGCAGGCGCGCCTTTCAGGTAGAGGAGTACCGGCGGGTCGTGGATGGTTCGCAGTTGTTCCGGGTACCCCGGATCATCCCAGCAAAGCAGGGTTTGGCCGGCGTTGTGCGTCCTCTGGAGCGCTGTTTCCGCGGCCCGGGCGATTTCGGGGGCGCCGATGCCGTTCAGGCTCGTTTTGCGGATTCCCCCGACCCTGGCGAGTTCCGCCGGCGGTGCCGCGAGAACCCGGCCCGGAGTGCCGAAGTGTTCGACAAGCCGGCGGCAACCCGCGGCGCCAAGCCCTGGTGTGAGGGAGAGGCGCAGCCAGTCTATGGTGCGTTGGTTATCGCTCAACGGTCAAGTTCTTTTCTGTTTTGCCCCGGAGGATGCCGATTCGGATGCAACCGGTCCGCCGGGAGGTCCAAAAGGGTTGGAGACTAGCAAGCCGGGGCGCGGCCTGTCAACCTCTTTCTGGTCTCCCTGAAAGGGAGGCGCCAAGACGGCGGCCCCGCCGTAAAAAGCGAAAGCAGGAGGGGCGTCGGGCCCCTCCTGCTTTTTTTAATACGCTGCCGGTGGCCATCCGCAGACGCTGCCGGCCACCGTCGTTGTTCGCGCTCAGTTGGTCAGGAAGCTGGTGAGCGGTTTGGTGCGGGTCGGGTGCTTGAGTTTTTTGAGCGCCTTGGCCTCAATCTGCCGGATCCGCTCCCGGGTGACCGAGAAGGTCTTCCCCACCTCTTCCAGGGTCAGATCCTCTTCCGCATCGATGCCGAATCGCATCCGCAAGACCTTTTCCTCGCGCGGGGTGAGGGTTGCCAGTACGCTCCGCAGGCTCTGCCGCAGGCTTTCCTGCATGGTCGCCTCGTCCGGCGAGACGGCATCGGTATCCTCGATGAAATCGCCCAGCGAGCTGTCTTCTCCGGTGCCGATGGGGGTCTCCAGCGAGATCGGGTCCTTGGCGATCTTGAGAATGGTGCGTACCTTTTCCACATCGATGTCGAGCATTTCGGCCATCTCTTCCGGAGCCGGTTCCCGCCCGGTCTCCCGCATGAATTCCTTGGAGCCCTTCATCAACCGGTTGATGGTTTCGATCATGTGCACCGGGATGCGGATGGTCCGCCCCTGGTCGGCAATGGCCCGGTTGATCGCCTGCTTGATCCACCAGGTGGCGTAAGTGCTGAACTTGTTGCCGCGCCGGTACTCGAATTTTTCCACCGCCTTCATCAGGCCGATGTTGCCTTCCTGGATGAGGTCGAGCAGTTGCAGCCCCCGGTTGGCGTATTTCTTGGCGACACTGACCACCAGCCGGAGGTTGGAGCGCACCAGTTGGTCCTTGGCCTCCTGGCAGAGCGCTTCTCCTTCGGTCAGGCGGCTCAGGACCTTGCGCATGGTTTGATAATCGATACCGTTCTTCGCCTCGCATCGTCTGGCCGGACCGTTTTCGATAGTTTTTTCGCTGGTGTCGAGATCCTTCAGGAGTTCGCTTTGTTGCTTGAGCGACAAGGCCATCTGGTCGGCCACCTCGTGGACGCGACTGAGCAGGCGGCGGAGGTATTTGGGCTGGAAGCGGTCTTCCGCAAAAAGGTTGGCGATGGCGGCCCGGTTGCGGCTGATACGGATCATGTTGGTTTTGCGGACCCGCTTATCCACCGGCGTCTGGAACAGTTCGTCCCAGAGGGCGGCCCGTTCCTTGTCGAGGCGGGCAGCTTCGGTGACCTGGCGGAGGAACCGTTCTTTGCGTTTTTCCGTGGCGGCGCGATCGGTGTCGTCGCCGCCGCGAAGGATCTCGTTGACCCCTCGGTCACCCTCCTTGACCTTGGTGGCCAGCTTTTTCAAGGTGGTCAGGGGGGCCGGGACGGTGAGCAGGGCCTGCTGGATTATTTTTTCACCGGCCTCAAGCTTTTTGGCGATCTCCACTTCCTCTTTCGGCTTCAAGAGGGGCACCGCGCCCATCTCCCGCAGGTATACCTTGACCGGGTCGAGCTGGTTGGCGTCTATCTTGGAGGCGGCGAAGTCGGCCAGGGAAGACTGGCGGCTGCGGCAGCGCCGTTCGCCGATGATCGAGGTATCCTCTTCATCATCGTCTTGTTCCAGTGTCGGTTCGTCTTCATCTCCGAACAGGGAGGTGAGTTCCGCCTGTTCTTCGTCCAACTCCAGGGGGATCTCCTCGTTGTCGAGAAATTCCGGGCTGTCGAGAAAGTCGGCCGCCGCCGGAAGCCTTCGTTTGCGCGGCGCTTTCGTCGCGACGGGTGCCTTGCCTGTTGTTTTTTTGTTCGCCACCGGTGTTCTCCTTGTCGTTTGCATGTGGGCAGGCTGCCTCTTCAGGAGGCAAACCTCTGCTCAATGGCCCTTTTCTGTTCCATTAATTCCATGCATAAGGGGTGATTCTGGGACTGTTGCGCTTCACTGATGAGGCGGGTAAGCCTTTTCCGTTGGTTTTTGAGATTGGTTTGCTTGAGCCAGGCGATCTTTTCCTCTGCCTGCCGCTCCTTGTCCTCTTCGGAAAAAGAGGGGGTTGAGATAAGCAGTTTTGCGACAAAATTGCGCTCCGCCTTGGGTAGTGCGGGCAGGATCTGTTCGGGTGCGGGCGGCGTGTCGCCGGTGTTGATGGCGTGCAGGGCGTCAAGGATGGTCCGGGCCGCGGGATGGGTGATGAAGTCGTCGATGCCGGCGTCAAGGAACCGTTGCAGGTACTCAGGGTAGAGAATCACGAATTCGATCAGTTGCCGCTGGATAATGGGCAGCGGTCCTGCCTTGGCCGTCTGCTCGGGAGTCGTGGTTTTTGATGCAGATGGGGAGGGGGCCGGCGGCCGGTAGGCGGTGAGCATTTCATCGGTGGTGACGCCGAGTTGTTCGCTGAAATGGGCGACAAAGATCTTGCGTTGCAACTGATCGGTGATCGCCTCGATGATCGGCTTGAGTTCCTGGACGATTTTGCCCTTGCCCTCGACGGTCAGCCCATGTTGTTCGACCAGTTGGCGGAAAACGAAGTCAGCCAGCGAGGCGGCGTTGTCGACCAGTCGGGTTAACCCCTCGGCGCCGAATTCGCGGACAAAGGTGTCCGGGTCGTGGTTGCCGGGCAGGGTGGCGATGCGGGCCGCCATGTGCTCGCTCAGGAAGATGGGCACCGAGCGCATGGCGGCCTTCAGCCCGGCGGCGTCGCCGTCGAAGAGCAGCACCGCTTCGTCGGCGTACCCTTTCAGGTTGCGGAGATGCTCCTTGGTGAGGGCGGTACCCAGGGGCGCGGCGACATTGGCGATGCCGTGGGTCACCAGGGCGATGAGGTCGAAGTTGCCTTCCACCAGCAGACACTGGCGCTTGTCACGGATGGCCTGCCGGTTCTGGTAGAGGCCGAACAGGGTGCGGCCCTTGTCGAACAGCGGCGTTTCCGGCGAATTGAGATATTTGGGTTGGCCGTCACCAAGGATGCGGCCGCCAAAGGCGATGACCTTGCCGGTCGGGCTGAAGATGGGGAAGAGGACACGGTTGCGGAAACGGTCGTAGAAGCCGCCCTGTTCCTTCCTGACCAGCAGGCCGGCCTTTTCGGCCGCGGCAAGGTTTGCCGGCGCGCCGAGTTCTTTGACCAGGGTATCCCAGCGGTCCGGGGCGAAACCGAGCTTGAAGGCGGCGATCACCTCGGCGGGGATGCCCCGTTCCGTAAGGTACCGCCGGGCCGGTTCCGCATCGGGGCTGTCGAGGAGCAGCCGGTGATAGAGCTCGGCCGCCTGTTCGGAAACCCGGTAAAGCGCTTCCCGTTGTTTGAGCTGCGCCTGCTCCTCGCTGCTCATGGCTTTTTCAGGCAGGGTGATCTGGTAGCGCTTGGCGAGATCCTGCAGCGCCTCCGGGAAGGTAAGGCGGTGGTATTTCATCATGAAGGTCAGCACGTCGCCGCCTTCGCCGCAGCCAAAGCAGTGGAAGGTGCGCCGTTCGGGGCTGACCAGAAAGGATGGGGTTTTTTCGGAGTGGAAGGGGCAGCAGCCCTTGAGGTTGGCCCCGCTCCGCTGCAGGGTCACGCACTCGCCGATGATGGCGACGATATCCGCCGCATCTTTGACCAGCTGGACCGTGTTGTCTTTTGTCTGTAATGCGGTCAATGCCCGAATCCTTGCCAGCAAAAAGAGAGATGCATTACCGAGGGTGAAACGTTATATTTAGCCTTGCAAAACGCTTACACCGTCTAAAAAAGAAACCGCCAGTTTGGAACATCTAGCTTATCTACGTAAAATGTCAAGCAAAAACTTGTCAGGCGACAGGGGTGGAATCCGTAATAAAAATGAATTTCGTTCCGAAGTGTTGTCGCCGCAAACCGCAAGGCGCGGTGCCTGCGGTGGAAGCCTGAGCGTACGCAACGCTGATTGCCGGGGAAAGAGGGAATAATGGACGCGGATATCGCCAAGGTTCTCAGCTATGAGATCAGAAAGGAGGTGGCGGACCGTTATTTCGGCTTTCGGAAGCTGATCGAGGAGGACAGCCAGGACTTGCAGCGCAAGATGCATCTGCAGTCGCGCACCGCCGAGCAGGCGGTTGGCCATGCCCTGACCCGGGTGTATATCCTCCTCGGCGATGAGGCGTTGATCCATGATTTCCTGCAACTGATCGGCCTTGAGGAACGGATTTTTTACGATCCCTATCTTCTCGAGTCGCCGACATTGCGCGCCAGGGCGCTTGCCGGGATGCGCGCCCACGGTTTCACCCGCGCCGGGCGGTTTACCAATCTCATTCTGGACAGTTATCAACTGCTGGAGGAGAGCGTTACGGTCTACCGCGAGCGTTTTGGCGAGCTTGAGGAGAGCCTCGAAACCATCAAGGAAGAGATCAAGATTTTTTATCAGAAGAACGATCTCGGCAACATCATGCAGTTTTTTCGCGCCATGGACGGGGGTGGCGATGGCCCTCTGTACGGCGAGATTCAGGGGGGCGCCACCGACAAGCTGGAAGCGACGATGCGGATCGAGCCGCCATCGCCCATCGAACACAGCCTGCCGATCTTTCCGCCCCTGATGCCGCTGCCGGCCGTCAAGAAACAACTCAAGCGGCTGGCGGAGCGGGCCTTTCTTCGGCACCGGGGCTGATTGCGCCGAGGAAAAATCGTGATTTCGTGGTGGTGCCGGGGTATAGTCCACTCTGGTTTTGGTTGACACGGACAGATTGTCGGCGGTGACCGCTCAGGCGGCCCGCCGTTACTATTTCAAGCGCTTGAGGGTAAGGAACGCAATCGATGCTGAATCGCTATCATCAGGAAGAGGCCCAGGCCTATATCGACAGTCATCCCGGCATGCACCCCGATCTGGCCATGCGGGTCTATACCTCGCGGCTGATCGGCTGCGAGTCCGAGCTTGTCCTGCACGGCGGCGGCAACACCTCGGTGAAGGCCACGGTCGACAACCTGCTCGGCGAGCCCATGGAGGTTCTCTACATCAAGGGCAGCGGCTGGGATCTCGCCACCATCGAGGCGGCCGGATTTCCGGGCCTTGATCTCGCCTATCTCCGCAAGTTGCGGCGGCTTTCGAGCCTCAGCGATGAGGAGATGGTCAACCAGTTCCGCACCCATCTGCTGGACGCATCCTCGCCCAACCCCTCCATCGAAACCCTGGTGCACGCCTTTCTGCCCCATCGGTTTATCGATCATACCCATGCCGACGCCATCGTCACCCTCACCAACCAGCCCGATGCCGACCGGCTGCTGCGGGAGGCGCTGGGCGACAAGATCGGCATCCTCCCCTTCATCATGCCCGGCTTCCCCCTTGCCAAGGCCATGGCCGAGTTGCTGGAGCGGCAGCCGGAGATGGAGTATCTGATCCTCAAGAATCACGGCATCTTCACCTTCGGCGACACCGGCCGGCAAGCCTACGACCGGATGATCGAGGCGGTGAGCCGGGCGGAATCCTATATCCAGGCGGCCCTGACCGTGAAAGGTGCGCCACGGGCGGCGGCGTCGCCGATGCCGGACAGCGCGGTGGTGCTGCCGATCCTGCGCGGCGCCCTTGCCCTGCCCGGTGATTTGCGGCCGCAGAGTGTTTGTTTGCATCTGCGGCGGAACGAGGCGGTCCTCGCCCAGCTCGCCCGGCCGGACGCGCAAGGGCTGTTCTCCACCGGCGTCCTCACCCCGGATCATGTGATCCGGGTGAAGAATTACCCCCTTTTTCTCGATTGCGCGGCGGCTGCCGATGAGGAGGCGCTGCGTGAGTTGATCGGCAGGGCGGTGCGGGAATACGGCGAGAGGTATAACCGTTATTTTGACGAACAGACCGCGGCGCGGTCCGGTGCCTATACCCGGCTCGATGCGGTGCCGCGGGTGGTCTTGATCCCGGGCCTCGGGATCGTCGGGGTCGGCACCAGCGCCAAGGCGTCGGCGGTGGCGGCGGATATCGCCGAGCACACCCTGGCCGCCAAGGTTGGCGCCGCCGCGGTGGGAAGCTACCGGGAGCTTGACGCCGGCTCCATCTTTGCCATGGAGTACTGGAGCCTTGAGCAGGCCAAGCTCGGCAAGGGCAAGCCGTTGCCCCTGGCCGGCAAGTCGGCTTTGGTGACCGGCGGCGGCGGCGCCATCGCGGTGGGCATCGGCAAGCAACTGCTGGCGGCGGGTGCCCGGGTCTTTCTCACCGATATCGATGCACAACGGCTCAACGTTGTTCGGCAGCGGCTGGCGGCACGGTTTGGCGACGACCGGGTGAGCGCGCTGGTGATGGATGTCACCGACGCCGCCTCGGTGGCGGCTTGCATGCGGGAGGTGATCGAGGCGGTGGGCGGCCTCGATATCTTGGTGCCCAACGCCGGCATCGCGCATGTCGCAACCCTTGCCGAACTGGACGAAAACAAGTTCCGGCAGGTGCTGGAGGTGAACTTGGTCGGTGTTTTCCAGGTGATCAAGGCGGCGGTGCCCATTTTCAAGCGGCAGGGGACGGGCGGCCATATCGTCATCAACAGTTCCAAGAACGTCTTTGACCCCGGCGCGGCATT
>JAOUHH010000042.1 GCA_029865195.1 Desulfobulbaceae bacterium | reverse complement strand
CTATTGCGGGCGCACCAACCATGTCCCCGCCAAGTGCCCCAGCAAATACCTCTCCATGGAAACCCAAGGGCTTCCCGAGGTCGGCTTCATGCCGTTTTCGGAGCTGAGCAGGATCTACCGTGACGTCTTCACCAGCCCGGATGAGATCATTGCCAAACTTGCCACCGGGGTTGAGTCAAGCGAGATCCGGAAGGATCCGGCCCTGATGGTATACATCAGCTACTTCGACCTGTTCCGCATCTATCAGCCGAGGTTTCTGCACCATATCGCCTTCACCTATTACATGAAATGGGAAGATACCGGCAGAATGGACCGGGTGAACATCGACAGCAACAACCTCAACATGGGGCTCGATTGCCTGCGGGTGGGCCAGTATCCACAGGCAAAAAAATGGCTCTCTTCCGACAGCCTCCGTAACGACGGCAAGGATTTTTACGCATCGGTGGGATTGGCATTTCTGGCCCTGGAGCAGGGCCGTGACCGGGATGTGGGTACCCTGCTCGAACGGGCAAGCGATCTTGCCGAGACGGAAAAGGATCGTATTTACATCGGGTTACTTCTGGCGCGTCATTATCATCTTACGCAGGATCTCTGGAAGGCCGATCAGGCAACCAACAATGTGCTGTCCATCCATGCCGAATGTATTGAAGCAAAGTATTCCAAGATCAAGATCGGCATCACCAGCGGCTTTGCCGACCAGGCGTTCTCGCAGGTAAGCACCCTGGTCAAAAATTTCCGGGATATCTTCATGTCGTCCCTGATGGACCCGGCCCTGATCCCGATCCAGGGGTTGGTGGAAGAGGTGCTCATCGCCCATTACCAGAATCTGAACGGCGCCGCCCAGGAGGCACTTGGCGAAGTCAACAAGGAGTGGGAGGAACTCAAGGCATGGCTGGGTGAGGAAGACAAGCTCGTCAAGGCCAACGTCAACGCGGTGACGACCCTGCAGCGGCAACATGAACGGGGCACCTACTACGACCTGCTGACGGTTTGCAACAAATCGAAAGCCGTGGTCGCCTCCTGCCATCGCATCCGTCGTGAGCGGCTGGAGTTCCTGGACACCAAGATCAAGGAAATTCTTCGGATCTGGGAAGGCTATCACACCTTCTGGCTCAACTACCCCTATCCGGCCCTGTTCAACAACTTCATTCAGAAACTGGCCCGGATCAACAATCGCCTGGGTGATTTGCAACGATCGATCAAAAACAACAAAAAGCTCTTATTCAGCGGGGCGATGAGCCAACTGATCTCCATTCACAAGGAGATGATGACCTTCAAACCGCAAATCACCAGAATGGTCTGGACTCGGGAGGTCCTCAGCGGCTCGACGAATTTTTTCAGGTTGTTGATGATCTCCGAACTGGGGCTGAACGCCATCGCCTTCGCAACCTTGACGATTTTTTCAACCGTCGCCACGGATGCCCTTTCGCCTGCGCTGCAGCAACTCTTCAGTGACAGCTGGTTTCAAAAGAGAACGTATCTGACAACGACCGCGTTGATCGCGCCCTTCATTGCCCTGACCATGGTTTTCTGGAACAAGAAGGGGGACGTCATCACCACCGTGCCGGGATTGGTCAACGACGCGCCGCCACCGGCCTTTCCCACCGATTACAACGAGACCGCGGCCCCACCGCAACAGACGGAGGCCAGCGAGGGTTGAACCCTTACTGGAGGGGCAACCCTGCCCGTTTCCAGCCGTCGATCCCTCCCTTCAGGTTATACACCTCCTTGAACCCCCACCGCACCAAGGCCTGTCCGGCCGCATAACTCCGGCCGCCAACCGCGCAGATAACCAGCAGCGGCGTATCCTTCGGCAGGTTCAACTGACCTTGCATCACCGGCCACAAGGGAACATTGTGCGATCCCTTGATGACCCCTTCCGAGAGTTCCTGGGGGGAACGGACGTCGATCATCACCAACCCCTGCCGGGCATTGATCAACTGCATGGCCTCAGGTGGGGTCACGGTCAGAAAGCCGTTGGCCTTGGGTAGGGCGGCAGCGCTGGTTGGTGCCGCGGCCACCGGAGGCGCTGCCTGCTGTCCGGTACGATTTTCCGCTTCACCTTGAGAACAGGCAGCAAGAGAGAGAAAGGCAAAACAAAGCACAACGACGGCATAACGCATGGCAGAAACTCCTGTTACTGTAAATGTATCCCTCGGACCCGCCGGTAGGCAAGGCGGAGGATGCTGGGTGGCATAAAGAAAAAAATCCGTCCGCGACAAATAAGCCGCTCAGGATAATAAAGGACCCTATTAAATAGATAATCGATGAAAAAGACAAGCGGGAACAGTTGCTTGTTCCACAAAATAACGGCCCACTGAGAAATAACCTCTAAGGCCTGATCGCCATGATCTCCATCTTGCCGGTGGTGGGATTTTTATAGCGGATTTCACCGTGGATCAACTCGCCGCTCAGCTCACCGTCTAGATCGATGGAGAACTGCATGGGGCCAGAAGACAACTGTTTGAGAAGCCATTTCGCCTCTCCGGTGCGAGGGTCGTATTTCTTCACCGGCGGCAAGGCCCTGGTGATATTCATCCCCTTGGGTAACCACTGGACAAGGATCAGCATCGCCGGCGGCGGCGAGCCGATCTCAAGCACCAGACTGACATTCCTCCCCGTCGCCTGCTGATACCGGCACGAAACAAGTTCGTCGGCCTGCACGACCACGATTTCACCCTGCAACAAGAGAAAGAACGCAATCAGCAGCATGAGTTGCGCCGCCCCCCGCGCCCGCCGTTTTCGCACCCCGCATCGAAGCATGGTTATCAACCTCCCTTCTCTTTTCAAGGGACAATGACGAAACCGCCGGTGGTTTCATCCCAGCGGTAGCCGCCTGCCGCCCAGATATCCTCGACATCGGTCTGCAGTTCGTTGACCCCCAACTGGGCAATGGCCTCCAGTTGGTCATATACCGCCAGAATCTCTTCATCGTCGATCCGATGATCGCCGTTATCGTCTGCCCAATGCAGTTGTTGAAGGGCCACCGTGTCGTCACCCTTGATGCTTATCCGCGCACTTTCGCCACCCTGTTTCAAGGTCGCCGCACCGGCAAAGGTTAATTGTCCGCCAACGGCGGTCGATGGTTTCGGGCGGGCTAGATAGGCAAAGATGGTTGCATCGGTCGCCTTCCCTATCCACTTCAGTTCCCCGCTTTTTTCATCCAGGGCCGCATAGGAAGGCAAGCCCTTGATGACAAGGCAATCCAAGGGCACGCTTTCACGCACGATCATCGAATAGGTTCCCGGAGGGTTGACGCTGATCCGGATGAGGACCGGAAACGATTGCCCGGGGGCGACATGGCTGGGCAGCAGGCGGCGGGCGGTGATGATCGGCGTGGCCCCCTCGTTGACCGTTTTCGGCTTGAGCAAGAGGGCCGCGCCGATAAGCAGGGAAATGGCAACGACGACAATCGTCAGCAGCGGCGGCCCCTTAGGGGCAACGTCAGCCGGGCCGGGAGCAGTTTCCGGCTCCTCTGCCAGAGGGGCGTCGGGCTCGTTTTCGACGTCAAGTATCTCGGCAAGCTCAACATCGAGCACCTCCGCGAGCTTGAGCGCGTTTTCCTGCTTGATGGTGGGGTAACGGCGGTTTTCCCAACGGGAGATGGTGTCGGTGGTGACGCCGACGACGGTCGCCACATACAGCTGGGTAAGATCCTTGCGTTCGCGCAACGCCCTGATTTTCGTGCCATCAATCCTGACAACCGCCTGACTGCCGCCGGGAAGGATTTCTTCGTTCATGTCGTGATTCGTCCCATGACTTGAGAGTTGTGCAACACCTTGTAATTCATGCCAAGTGCATCTTACCAGATCACCTATCGCATCCCAAACTTCTTGTTTCGTGGTATCGGTTCTTTTTTCGCGGCAAGGCATGAATCCTCATCAGGCAACGGCAAACAGACCCGACATCAACCCATGTCGGCCTTGTCGTACAGCGATGTCACCCGATGTCCTCTATCTTCAAGCACGTTCGGTCACTATTGTGGAGGCATGGGATCAACAAACCGTTTGCGGACGACACCGCAGTGGGCGGAAAGAAGGTTCGCATGCACCCGCTAACAGTCACGAAGGAGGAAGAGCGATGAAGAAACAATTGACCGCATTAGTGATGGCAACCATGTTTTTGGCCGGTACCACCGCCATCGGCGTAGCCGGGGATGCTATCTGCGAGGTGAAATCAGTGGATGGCACCACCGTGGTGATCGATTGCGGACCCGACGCCAAGAAGATGAGCGTCGGCGACAAGGTCAAGATCAAGGTGAAAAAGGCCACAAAGCAGGCCATCGAAGGCTGCTAGCACCCGACGCAAAACCCAAGGCAGGATAACAGGAAAGGCCGGCTCCCATAACGGGGGTCGGCCTTTTTCCGTTGTCGGTCGGCGATGGAGCATTGACGCATTTTCTTTGACATGATACATGTTACAATGTCTTAAAATCGTTGATTATTCTTTCGCCGAGGCTTAGCCGGACCATGAAGTTCATCCACGCCGCTGATATCCATCTCGACAGCCCCATGGTGGGCCTTGAGCGTTACGACGGCGCCCCGGTCGACGAGTTGCGAGGCGCAACCCGGAAGGCCTTTGAGAATCTGATCCGGCTGGCCATAGATGAGGCAGTAGATTTTGTGCTGATGGTCGGCGATATCTATGACGGCAACTGGCGCGATTACAACACCGGCCTCTATTTTATCCGCCAGATGGCGGAATTACGGCAGCACGGGATCAGGGTCTATCTGGTCTCAGGCAACCATGACGCCGCCAACCGGATGAGCCGGGAACTCACCCTGCCAGACAATGTCCATCATTTTTCCGCAAAAAGAGCGGAAACGATCACCGATGATCACTTGCATATCGCCGTTCACGGCCAGAGCTACCGCACCGCTGAGTTAAAAGAAAATCTCGCTGCCGGTTTTCCAGGCAGTGTGCCCGGCCGCTTCAATATCGGCCTCCTGCACACCGGCGTGACCGGCAGGCCCGGACATGCCCACTACGCCCCCTGCTCCCTTGACAACCTCACCGCACACAACTACGACTACTGGGCCCTGGGCCATATCCACCAGCGCGAGGAGATGCATCGCGCCCCGTGGGTGGTGATGCCGGGCAACATCCAGGGGCGGCACATTCGCGAGACCGGTGAAAAAGGCTGCACCCTGGTGACGGTTGAAGGCGGTGTCGTCAGTGCTGTTGAACACCGGTCGCTCGATGTGGTGCGCTGGGCTGTGCTCGAGGTCGCCACTGATCAGACGGAAACCGTGGAAGAGGCGCTTGATCTCGCCGTGTCCGCCTGCGAGGAGATGTTGGCCGGTTGCAACGAACGGCTTCTGGCGGTCCGGATCGTCTTTACCGGTACCACTTCGGCCCATGCCCGTTTGCTCGGAGAACAGGAGCACTGGCAGGAGGTGTTGCGCGGCCTCCTGTTGGGGCAATTTGGCGAACGGCTCTGGGCTGAAAAGATCCTGTTCAAGACAGCTGGCCTTGCCCATGGCGAGGCGGAAGGCAATGATTCCCTGGCCCTCCTTCTTGACGCCGTAGGCAACGACCATGACCTTGCCGACCTGATGGCCGCGGAACGGAGTGAGATCGACACGGTTTTGGCCAAGATCCCTTTGGAACTGCGCGAGCAGCTTGAGTTGCCGGACCTGGACAACCCGGATGACCTGAACGCCCTCTTTGCCGAGGTGCGGGAGATGCTGCCGAGCCTGTTGACCCTTAAGCGGGAGAGCCAATGAGATTTCTTGACCTGCGCCTTCTCGCTTACGGCCCCTTTACCGACCATCGGCTCGATCTCTCCGGTGGCGAACAGGGGCTGCATATCGTGTACGGCCCCAACGAGGCGGGGAAAAGTGCTTCCCTGCGCGCCATCGGTTCCCTGCTGTACGGGATCGGTGCCCGCTGCCCCGACAACTTCGTTCATGCCTATCCGGACTTGCGGGTCGGGGCGCGTCTGCGTCACTCCTCGGGTGAGGAAGAGGTCTTTGTCCGGCGCAAGGGCAGCAAGAACACCCTCCTCGACCGTGACGGCCATTCCCTCGCCGATCACGCCATCACCAAGTATCTCGCCGTGGAAGACGGGCGGCTCTTCGAACTGTTGTACGGGATCAACCATCAGACCCTGCTTGAGGGCGGTCTTGAGATGAAAAACCTCAAGGGCAGGATCGGCGAAACCCTCTTCTCCGCAGGGCTCGGCGCCGGGGTCAACGATCTCTTGAACCGCTTGGCCGAGGAGGAGAAGAATCTGGCCGCGCCCCGCTTCCCGGAAGGCATTGCCAAAAAGGTTGCCGCCTATAAGGAGCACAAGACAGAGGTGCAGTCCCTGGCCTTGGCCAGCCGCGACTGGATGGAGGCGGACAATGGCTGCCGTCGCCTTGGCGAGGAACTTACTGGACTGAACGAGGCGATCCTGGCCAAGGCAAGAGAGCGCTCCGCCCTTGAACGCAAGCTCCGCAACCTGCCCCGGTTGGCCAACCTCTCCCGTCTTGACGAGGAGCTTGCCGCCCTAGGCAAGGTGGTCCGCTTGCCTGCACATTATTCCGCGGAATCACGGCAAAAAACGGTATACCATCTTGAGCAGGCCCTGGCCGCGCAACAGCGTTTGGCCACGAAGCTTGACGATCTTGAAGCTCAATGCGCGGCCATCGATCCGCCAACGCTGCTTCTTGAAAACGGCGAGCGGATCCAGCGCCTCCATCACGATCTCAACAGCCAACAGACCGCGGCCAAGGACCGGGAACAGTTGGCAGTACGCCGCCTGCAAAAGGAAAACGATGCCCGGCAGGCGCTCAAGGATCTGGCCCCGACGCTCCCCTTCGCTGAGGCTGAAAACCTCCGCCTGAGCCGGGCCGAGCTTGCGCAGTTGCGTGAGCTTTGCGTCGAATTTGAGGTGAAGCATGAACGGCCGCAGGCCCTGGTCGAAGATATTGCCACGCTAGGCCGAATGGTGGCGGCAAGCAAGGCTCAACTTGCCGCACTGCCTGCAGCCGTCGACCCGGCCCCCCTTGCCGAGGTTTACAAAAAAGCGGCCCGACAGGCGACCCTCGCGCAGGCCCTGGCCGAGGCCAAGGGCAGGCGCGACTCGTTGCTTGAAGAGATCTCCGGCCAGTTGGCGCAGCTCGGCTATGGTATCTGCGACGAGGCAAAACTGGCCGAGATTGCCAGTGAATCGACGCCATCGTTTGAGTCCATCGACCGTTTTGACAACCGTTTCCGCGCCTTGGAACAGGATGAAAAACGCCTTGCCGATCGACTGGCTGAAAACGAGGCCGAACAGGAGCGATTGCTGACCGAACTCGATTCACTGCATCGGGGCGGGCATCTGGTCTCGGAAGAGGAACTGGCCGAGCTGCGAGCCGAACGGGATGAACTGTGGCTTGAAATCAAAGGGAACTGGCTTGACGGCAAGGCCCCGAATCAGACTCCACCCGCCCTGGCCGCCTCCTATGAATCCGGTGTTGCCAGCTGCGACGAGGCGGGCGATCGCTTGCGCCGCGAAGCCGCCCAAGTGCAGCAGGCCGCCCGTCTGCAGGCGGAGAAGGCGGCCGCTGATCGACGGCGCAACGTCCTTGCCGCAGAGCAGGAGAGGCTGACCGCGAGCAGAAGCGGGCTTGCGGATGAATGGCGCAGGCTTTGGGAATCCATGCCGGTGGCGGTGGTCTCGCCCGGTGAGATGCGCGGCTGGCTCGGCAAACGGGAAAAGACCCTCGCCGCCATCCATTCCTTTGTCGAGGCGAACCGATCGGCCTCAGCCATGGCCGAGACCGTTGCCACCCTGTCGGACGAGTTACGAGTGATGTTGACCGGGGTTGGAGAAATGGGCATCGCCTCTGCAAGTTTCGTCGATCTTGTCGATCGGGCCGAAGTTTGTCTTGAGCGGCTGGGCAGACAAAACGAGGAGCGCAATCGGCTGCGCGAGACCATGGCGGCGCGGCAGGCGGAAATGACCGACAAGGAAGAGCGCCTGGGCCGTGAACAGAAAGAACTCGCCGCCTGGCAAACGATATGGCTGCAAGCGGTGCGCAAACTTCCGGTGACCGCCGAAAATGTTTCGCCAAGCCAGGTCACGGCGGTGATCGATAAGCTCGATTCCCTTTTCGAGGATCTTGACGAGGTCAAGAGAAACTCGGTGCGGATCAAGGCCATCGACAAAAATCGCCATGAGTTTGCACAAAACGTGGCAACCCTTGCCGAAAAGGTGGCTCCGGATCTTGTCGAAAAAAGCGATGCCGAGGCGATTCTTCTCCTCCGGCAACGTTTAACCCAGGCGGACAAGGAAGCGGATCTGCTGGCTACCCTCAAGAAGCAGATTGACGAGTTGCGAAAGGACAAAGAAAAAAACGATGAAACCATCGACAAGGCGCGCACCTTCCTCGCTTCTCTCTGCCGTGAGGCGGGCTGTACCGATCATCAAGGGTTGCCGGCCATCGAACAGCGCTGGCTGGCCAATCAGCGGCTCGAAGAAGAGATATCCCGTCTGAAAAGTGACGTATTGGACGATGGCGGGGGCTTGAGCCTTGCGCAGATCTCCACCGAGGTTGCCGGTCTTGACGCCGATCAACTGGAGGCACGGATCAAGGCGCTTGACGATGCCCTCAAGGAACTGAACCGCCAGAAGGATGAAAAAGCGCGGGAACTCGGGGCCACGGAAGAGCAGAAACGCCGCATGGACGGCAATGACCGGGCTGCCCGAGCCGCCGAGCAGGCCGCATTGATCGGGGCCGAGGTGGGGCGCGCCGTGCACCGCTATCTGCGGGTGAAACTGGCCGGGGCGCTCCTCAGACGCCGGATCGAGGAGCACCGCCGTCGTTCGCAATCACCGATTTTGGTGCGGGCCAATGCCTTCTTCAAGCGGATCAGCCTGGGTGGATTTACCGAGCTTGACGTGGATTTCGAGGGTGATCAGCAGATACTGGTGGGTGTTCGCGCAAACGGCAACAAGGTCCGGCTGGAAGAGATGAGCGACGGCACCCGAGACCAGCTCTATCTGGCCCTGCGGCTTGCCTATCTCGACCACGAGTTGGACGAGTCGAATCGTGAGCCGATGCCCCTTGTTCTCGACGACATCCTGATGAACTTTGACGATGAAAGGAGCCGGGCGACCTTACAGATCCTGGCCGAGTTGTCGGGCAAGACCCAGGTTATCTATTTCACCCATCACCGGCACCTGGTGGAACTGACCAAGGGCGTCGAGCAGGTGCAACTCCACGCCCTTGGGTAATCGCTCCCTACTCCTGCTCGCGCCTGATCACCGCGCCAAGCTTGATCAGCTTTCCTTCCAGATTCTCATACCCACGGTCAAGATGATAGACCCGGGAGATCTCGGTTGTCCCCTCGGCTGCCAACCCCGCCACCACCAACGAGGCACTGGCCCGCAGATCGGTGGCCATGACCGGCGCGCCGGTGAGCTTGCCGGTACCGGTGACAATGGCGCAATGGCCGTCGATGCGGATGTCGGCCCCCATTCGCCGCAACTCGGCCACGTGCATGAACCGGTTTTCGAAGATGGTTTCGGCGATCACGCTCAAGCCTTTGCTGAAGGTCATCAGGGCCATGATCTGGGCCTGCAGGTCGGTGGCAAAGCCCGGATACGGCATGGTTTTGATATCAACGCTGCGCAGCGGTCCTTTGCGGGTGACGCGGATGGTATCCTTGCCTTCCTTGATTTCAAGCCCGGCGGTCCGCAACTTTTCAAGCAGCGCCGGCAGATGGGCGGGTATACAGTGGGTGACGGTGACATCGCCACCGGCGGCGGCTACCGCCATCAGATAAGTGCCGGCCTCGATGCGGTCGGGAATGACGTCGATCTCCACCGGCTGCAGGCTGCTCTGGCCATGGATGGTCAACCGGTCGCTGCCCTTCCCCTCGATGGTCACCCCCATCTTCACCAGCATGTCGACCAGATTGCCGACCTCCGGCTCCCGGGCGGCGTTCTTGATCACCGTCACCCCCTCGGCAAGGGAGGCGGCCATCAGGATGTTTTCCGTGGCGGTGACCGAGGGGATATCAAAATAAACCGTGGCCCCCTGCAGTCGCCCATCGATCTTGGCTCCGACATAGCCGTGGGTCAACTCGATCTCAACCCCGAGGTTCTTGAGCGCCTGCAGATGAAAATCGATGGGCCGGGCGCCGATGGCGCATCCGCCCGGCAAGGATACCCTGGCCTCTCCCATCCGCGCGACCAACGGCCCCAACACCAGCACCGAGGCACGCATGGTCTTGACCAACTCGTACGACGCCTCACAGTTGTTGAGGTTTTCAGAGTTGATCCGCAAGGTTGAACCGTCACGCTCCCACGCCACGCCGAAGGTTTCCAGCAGCGCGAGCATGGTGCGGGTGTCGCGGAGATCGGGTACGTTTCTGAGGGTATGCCAGCCCGGGGTAAGCAGGGTAGCGGTGATCAACGGCAGGGCGGCATTCTTCGCGCCGCTGACGCGGACCTCGCCGTGGAGGGGATGGCCGCCTTCAATGATTATCTTGTCCATATCGTAGTAAACCCCAGCATGTTTTTATTGAATGATTCCGGAAGGCAGGCGATCGCTAACCCGCCTCCGAAAAATTGATACTGCGAACAACCTCGCCTCAATAGCCACGAAATACCTTACCCGCCAACGCGCCGCGCCTGCACGATGCGCGGCAAACCGGCATAATCACGGTGCACGGCCAGAGACTCGAAACCACCGACCTGTTGCAACCGCTGCAGGCAGTAATCACCCTGATCGGCGCCGATCTCCATGAAGAACCAGCCGCCCGCCTTCAGCACCCGACCGAGCCCGCTGATGATGCTATCGAGGTCGCGAATTCCGTCCTCCCCTCCAAACAACGCCAGTTCCGGCTCATGCAGCCGCACCTCCGGCTGCAGGGTGGCGCGGACGCTGCCCGCGACGTAGGGCGGGTTGGTGACCACCAGATCAAAGCACGGCTCAGAGGCAAGGCCGCCGTACCAGTCTGAATTGATAAAGCGGATTCGCTCTGCCACCCGATGGCGTCTGGCATTGCGGGAGGCAACGGCAAGCGCCCCGCGTGATCGATCAAGACTATAGACCATCGCCGCCGGCAACTCAAGAGCAAGCACAATGGGAATCACCCCGCTGCCGCTGCCCATTTCGAGGATCATCTGCGGAGGGGGATGACGCGGGTCGCGCACCGTGGCCAACACGGTTTCAAGCAACTGCTCGGTTTCCGGACGGGGGATAAGGACATCGGGGGTGACATGAAAGGTCAACGACCAGAATTCTTGCTCGCCAAGCAGATACGCCAGGGGCTCGCGGGCCAGCCGACGGGCAAGGAGGGATTCAAATTCGGCGACAAGCGCCGGGGAGAGGGTCCGCTCCCGGTCGAGAAAGAGTTGCGCCCGCCCGCATCCCAACAGATGGCCGAGCAGAAACGATGCCTCAAGCTCCGCATCGCTGATCGCTGCCTCGACAAGGCGCCGTACTGCGGATTGATAGAGTTCGCAAACCTTCATGGCCGGCATGCCCTGGCTGGACTAGGGATAAAAAAGAGAGGTGTTGAAAGATGGTGACAGATTAACCGGCGTTCTTGAGCGCCTCGGTCTGGTAATGGGCGATGAGAGGATCGATGAGATCGCTGATCTTCCCCAGCATAACGTCGTCAAGCTTGTACAGGGTCAGGTTGATGCGATGATCGGTCACCCGACCTTGCGGAAAGTTATAGGTCCTGATCCGTTCACTGCGGTCACCGGTGCCGACCTGGCTTTTGCGATCAGCCGAGATTTTACTATCCTGCTCCTGCTGCTTGCTGTCATACAGCCGCGCCATCAACACCGTAAGCGCTTTGGCCTTGTTCTTGTGCTGGGATTTTTCATCCTGGCAGGTGGCGACGATGCCGGTGGGCAAATGGGTCACCCGCACCGCTGAATCGGTGGTGTTAACGCTCTGGCCGCCGGGCCCGGAAGAACGAAAGACATCGAACTTCAATTCGTTGGGGGCGATATTCAACTCCACCTCTTCCGCTTCCGGGATAACGGCAACGGTAACCGTAGAGGTGTGAATGCGTCCCTGGGTTTCGGTATCGGGCACCCGCTGGACGCGGTGAACGCCGCTTTCGCGTTTCAGCTTGCTGTAGACCTGATTGCCGCTGACCAGGCAGATGATTTCCTTGAAACCGCCGGCCTCGCTGGGGCTGCTGCTCATCACCTCAACCTTCCAGCCCTGGGATTCGGCGAATCTGCCGTACATCCGGTAAAGGTCGCCGACAAAGAGCGCCGCTTCATCGCCGCCGGTACCGGCCCGGATTTCAAGAAGGATATTCTTGTCGTCGTTGGGATCCTTGGGCAGCAGCAGCATCTTCAGTTCATGCTCCAGCCGGGCGGATTTTTCGGTCAGTTCGGTGATTTCACCCCGGGCGAGTTCGAGCAACTCCTCGTCGGTTTCCTCCCGGAGAAGCTGTTTGTTTTCCTCGATCTCCTGCAAAACACGTTGATAACTGGAATACGCTTCGTGCAGCTTACTGACCTGCGCGTGATCCTTGGCCACCTGCCGGAACTTGGCATTATCGGCAATTATCTTCGGATCGGAAAGTTTGGCCTCAAGCTCAAGCCTTCGCTCATCGAGATTGGCAAATTGTTCAAACATATTCGTGGCCGGTTATCGTTAAAAACAGGGTGTTGAAAACGTTGGCTGAAAAAACGCCACAGGGCCACAAGCACCAGTAATATGGTTGCCGTGGCCCCGTATCCGCAGAAATAAATATATTTGGTTTTATTTCTTGAGATGTGCGTATTTTTTCATGAATTTTTCGACCCGGCCGGCGGTATCGATCAGCTTCTGCTTGCCGGTGAAGAACGGATGGCAGGCGGAACAGATTTCTACGTTGATTTCCGGGTTGACCGACCCGGTTGCAACTTCATTACCGCAGGCGCAGACGGCATTGATCTTATGATATTCTGGGTGGATACCTTCTTTCATGACTTTGACCTCCAAAGTGTCGAAACGTTGCATCACATGTTCTTGCCATGTGGTTTATTTCCAAGAGCAGCGCAATATACTTGATAGCCGCATCTTTTTCAAGAAATTGCGCGATATTTTTCATGCCCCGCCCAGGCGATGCCCAACGGGATAAGGTTTGCCGCCGCGATCAGCTGTTCATGGAATCAAAAAATTCGATATTGGAGCGGGTTCCCTTCATTTTCGACTTCAGAAAATCCATGGCATCGGCAGGATTCATGGTGGAAAGAAGCTTGCGCAGGATCCAGACCCGATTGAGGTCCGGCGCGCTGAGGAGAAGCTCTTCCTTTCTGGTGCCGGAGCGGTTGATGTCCATGGCCGGGAAGATCCGGCGATCGGAAAGCTTGCGATCCAGCACGATCTCCATGTTGCCGGTTCCCTTGAATTCCTCGAAGATAACCTCATCCATGCGGCTGCCGGTCTCGATCAGGGCGGAGGCGATGATGGTAAGACTGCCGCCCTCTTCGATATTACGGGCCGCACCGAAGAACCGCTTGGGGCGATGCAGGGCGTTGGAGTCAACACCACCGGAAAGGATCTTGCCGCTGGGCGGCACAACGGTGTTGTAGGCGCGTGCCAAACGGGTAATGCTGTCGAGCAGGATGACGACGTCACGCTTGTGCTCAACCAACCGCTTGGCCTTCTCGATGACCATCTCGGCAACCTGAATATGTCGCTGCGGCGGCTCGTCGAAGGTGGAGCTGAT
>JAOUHH010000257.1 GCA_029865195.1 Desulfobulbaceae bacterium | reverse complement strand
GAGGTGCAGCACGCAGTCACCGCAACCGGCGCACTGCTCACTCCAGACCCCCTGCTCGGCGGAACCGCCGAAGAACGAGGTGTTGACGGCTGGATAGACGTTGACCATCGGCCGCAGGTTGGCGATGAAGTTCACCCCGACCCCGCAGGCCATGGAGAGGATGGCGTCGAACTGGCCGTCCCACTGGTCGATGGAATCGATGTACTCCTTGTCGCACTGCCGAACCAGGGAGGCCTCGATGATCTCGATGGGCTTGCCCTCTTTCTTGCGGCCAACCTTGAGCATGGAGGCAAGGATCTCCACCTCACGCTCGCCGCCAGCGGAACAGACGGATACGCAGCCACGACAGCCAAGGATGAGAACCCGCTTGGCGCCGCCAATCATCTTCAATATTTCATCAACCGGTTTACGCTCGGCTACAATCATTACTTTTCCCCCTTGATCGGGCTGGGCCCCATGGCCTTGACCCGCTGCTCCATCTCCTGGGCAACGGTGACGAACTCCTGATGGAAACCACGCTCCAGATGATGCATGGAGATACGATCGGCCTCCAGGCCAAGCTCGGCCAGAACCTTCTTCACCGCACCGGCCCGTTTCGCGGCCCGCTGGCTGCCCATCAGGTTATGACATTTATCCTCCGGACAGGCGACCACGCAGACGCCGTCGGCGCCGTCCTCGAAGGCCTTGAGCAGGCTGCTGACCTTGAGTTTGCCGCCGCAAACCACCCGGTTGATGCTGGCCCCGGCCGGGAATCCGTCCGCCCGCAGGCCTTCGGGGCTCACCGACAGGGCTTGCTGGGAGGTGTAATGACAACAGAATACTTGGATATTGGGTGTAAAATCGCTCATCACTTCTCCGTCCTACTTGTTCTTGCCGGAGGCCGCGATCAAGCGCTCATCCTCGGACTCATTTAAGACGATGGCCTTGGCCGGACACTCGGTGGCGCAGATGCCGCAAGCCTTGCACTCGCTGGCGGCGATGGCGGCCACACCCTTCTCGTCGATCTTGGGAATCCGCCACGGGCAGACCCGCACGCAGGTCAGGCAGGCGACACAGAGGTCGCGCTCCACCCAGGCGATCTTGCCCTTTTCGCGCAGATCCTGCTCGGTGACATAGCCCTCATCCTGGGCCAGTTTGCGCAGGGCGACCATGATGTCGGCAAAGCGCACGTCCTGCGGACAGACAAAGACGCAACTCTGACACTTGGAGCAGTGCCAGAGCAGATCCGACTTGAGCAGACGGTCCTTCAGGCCCATGCGAATCATGTGGATCAGCTTGCGGGGATCAAAATCCGGAATCGCCTGGCTGACCGGGCATGCGCCACTGCATGCGCCGCAGGAAAAACAACGGCTGAGATGCTCGCCGCCGCGGGTTGCGGTCACCTGGCCGGCAAAATCCGCGTTGACCTCTTTACTGGTAACTCCCATATCGTTCCTCTTTGCATACTCTTGGATGCTCGCCGACAGCGACGGCCATCATTTTCCACATATCACAATAAACAAAACTTGACGCCAGCACGGCGGACAAATCTGTAACGTAGCCGTGGATGCTACCCAAAGCAACCCGGTTTGTCAATATCAGCGAGACCTAAAAACAGTCGGCCGCCCCGGCCCCGCCTCAAAATTGCAAGTTTTTACAAGGCGATACCAGCCGACCAAAACCATCCCGGCCAGCCGCGCGCGGCAGCGGATCGGCTCAGACCAGAAAACGAAACTCGCCCTTGCCGAGCAGATACTGCAGATGCAGCAACCCGACCAACCGGCCCTGCTTGTCGGTCACCGCCAGCACCGTTATCTCATGCCGCTGCATCAGGCTCACCGCGTCGGCGGCCAGCAGGTCGGGGACGATGGTCTTGGGGGCGGCGGTCATCACCGCGGCCAGCGACAGGGCGCCGAGGTCGCGATGCTTGCTGACCAGCCGCCGCACATCGCCGTCGGTGAGGATGCCGGCGATGGTCTCGCCATCGCCCATGATCAGCACCGCGCCGAGGTTCTTCTCGTTGAGCACGCCGATGGCATCAACCAGGGAGGTATCCCGTGCCACGCGCGGGATCGCCTCGCCGGTGAGCATCACCTCCGCGACGCTGACCTTGAGCCGCTCACCCAGGCTGCCGCCCGGATGGTTGCGCCGGAAATCGCTCTCCTTGAACTGCTTGCGCTCCAGCAGCACCACCGCCAGGGCATCGCCCATGGCCAGGGTCGCGGTGGTGCTGGCGGTGGGGGCGAGCCCCAGCGGGCACGCCTCGCGCGGCACACCGATATCGAGCACCGCGTCGCCGGCCTGTGCCAGGGGCGAATCCACGTCACCGGTCATGGCGATGATCTTGTTGCCCCGGTTCTTGAGACTTTCCAAAAGCAGGGTCAGTTCTGCGGTCCGGCCGCTGTATGAGATAGCCAGCACCACGTCGGAGGGGTCCACCAGCCCGAGATCGCCGTGCATCGCCTCCACCGGGTGGAGGAAGAAGGAGGCGGTGCCGGTGCTGTTCAGGGTGGCGGCGATCTTTTGGCCGATGATCCCGGATTTGCCGATGCCGGTGATGATCACCCGGCTGGGGCAGGCCATGATCAGCTCGACGGCCTTGGCGAAATCCGCCCCGACCCGCTCGACCACGGCGAGAATCCCTTCCGCCTCGATGCGCATGACCTCTCTTGCCTGCTCAACACACATATCGTTACTGTACCGTTTGACCGAAGGCGGCAGGTGTTACCCCAGAGCCAGTTTAGTGAACAACCGATCCGGCTCCACCGGGTACTTGCCGGTATAACAGGCGGTGCAGAATGAGGCGCCGTTACCGCCGGTGGCCTCGATCAGGCCCTCCAGACTCAGGTAATAGAGGCTGTCGAGCCCGAGATAATCGCGGATCTCGTCCACCGATTTGGCGGAGGCGATCAGTTCGCCGCCCGAGGGGAAATCGATCCCGTAGTAACAGGGATGGGCGGTGGGCGGGCAGCTGATCACCATGTGCACCTCCTTGACCCCGGCGTCGCGCAGGGATTTCACCCGGCTGCGACCGGTGGTGCCGCGGATGATGGAATCCTCGATGATGATCACCCGCTTGCCTTGCAGAAAGGAGCGGATCGGGTTCAACTTCACCCGCACCGAGAAATCACGCATGGACTGGGTGGGTTGGATAAAGGTGCGGCCGACGTAATGGTTGCGGATCACCCCCATCTCCATGGGCACACCGGAGGCCTGCGAGTAGCCGATGGCCGCGTAGTTGCCGGAATCGGGGAAGGGCATGACGAAGTCGGCGTCGATCTTGCACTCGCGGGCGAGGATCTCGCCCATCCGCTTGCGGGCCATGTAGACGTTGGTGCCGAAGATATCGCTGTCCGGACGGGCGAAATAGACCTGCTCGAAGATGCAGAAGCTCTGCGGGCCGGGGTCTTTCGGCATGATCGACTTGAGCCCCTTGGCATCAATGATCAGGATCTCGCCGGGGGCGACATCGCGCACATACTGGGCCTCGACCAAATCCAGGGCGCAGGTCTCGGAGGCGACGATATAGCCGCCGTTGTTGAGCTTGCCGAGACAGAGCGGCCGGAAGCCCTGAGGGTCGCGCACCGCCACCAGCTTGTCCCTGGTGA
>JAOUHH010000041.1 GCA_029865195.1 Desulfobulbaceae bacterium | reverse complement strand
CCGGCGGCACGGAGAGCCAGCCACCATGAAAATATACCGCGACCTCAAGGAAATACAGCAACCGCTGCACCGCCCCTTTGTCACCATCGGCAACTTCGACGGCGTCCACCTCGGCCACCAGATACTGTTCAGCGAGGTGGTGAGCCGCGCCTACAAGCACGAAGGCACCAGCGTGGTGATCACCTTTGATCCGCATCCGCTCCAGGTCGTCCGGCCCGAATTCGGCATCAAGCTGATCTCCAACGAACAGCAGAAGGAAGAGCTGATCGAGATGGCCGGCATCGACGTGCTGGTCATCATCCCCTTCAGCAAAGAACTCGCCGCCACCCCGGCCGAAACCTTTGTCGACGAGATACTGGTCAAGACCATCGGCGTCGAACACCTGGTCATCGGTTACGACTACGCCATGGGCCGCGGCCGCGAGGGCAATATCGATTTCCTGAAGGCCCAGGGCAAGGAGAAGGGCTTCCCGGTAACGGTGGTGGAGCCCTTTTACGTCGACGACATGCTGGCGAGCAGCACCAAGGTACGGGCCCTGATCACCGACGGCAAGATGCGCTACGTCAAGAAGCTGCTCGGCCGCTACTACCAGATCCGAGGCGAGGTGAAGCGCGGCAAGCAGCGCGGCGGCCCTCTGGTCGGCTTTCCCACCGCCAACCTGGCCATCTCGCCGGAGGATCTCTGCCCCAAGCACGGGGTCTATGTCACCCAGGTGATCTACGACGGCAAATGCTACGGTGGGGTACTCAATATCGGCTACAACCCGACCTTCGGCGGCGACCAGCTGGTGGCAGAAACCCACATCTTCGACTTCAACCAGGACATCTACGGCAAGCCGATCAAGATCAACCTGCTCCGCTTTCTGCGCGGCGAACGGAAATTCTCCGGCCCGGAAGAACTCTCCGCCCAGATCCGCAAGGACGCGGAAGAAGCCAGGCAGGTACTGGCCGAAGCGCAGAAGGAGATCGTCCTCTCCTGTGAGGAGCGGTACAACCGCTGACCAGCGGAGACACACATGCCGCCGCAGCCATAAAAAAAGAGCGAGACTTACGAGTCCCGCTCTTTTTTTATGATCCAAGCACTACCCTTTCCGGGCCGGCCGCTTGCGCCGTGCAACTACCAGCTATAGGCCTTGGGATCGATGCCGCCCTTGTGCATCAAGCCCACGGTAAAATCGAGGGTCTTGCTGTCGAAACGACGCATCGACTGGGCGCCGAATACCGCCGCCGACCCCATGGCCGCTTCGCTGATCTTGCTCCGCACCGCCTCGGGCACACCCTTGGAGGCCGTCAAGACGTTATCCGGATTCTTGGCATCGGAGATACCCGCCACCTGGTGGGCGACAAAACCGGGGAATTTCTCCTTGTTGGCCTGCCACCACCAGTTCTTCACAAAAGCGGCCTTGGCCACCCCGGCCTTGACGGCATTGGCGGCGGCGTCATGGCTGGCGACCCGGATGGCCGCCTTGCCTGCGGTGGCGGCCTTGGCGCCCGACTCGCCGGAACTGGCGCCGGCGGTATAGGCGATTTTTTCAGGGTTCTCCCGCAAAATGGCCGCGGGGTTACCCCCTTCCGGGAAGATCATCCACGCCCCGTAGAATTCCTTGCCGTTGACGGCCTGCACCAGCGGTACGCCGATGCCCCGCTCACGGATGATGGCCTGCACGAAAGAGCCGACATACACCAGACACGGCTCCCCGGCGGTGAAGGCATCAAGCACCTGGGGATAACTGGTGGCGATACGAGGTTTTACGGTCACCCCGCTCTTCGCGGTCAAGGCATCGGCAATCTCCTTGGCCTGGGCGCCCTTGCTCTTCCAGTCGGGGGGGAACCAGCAAGCAATATCGCCGGCGACAGCCGTCCCGACCAATCCGAACAGCATGGAAACAATGGCCATACAAGTAACAATTCGTTTCATTTGCACCTCCATCCTCTGTTGCACTGCATATAGTTAGACCATGGTCGGCCGGACCGCGGCCGCCATTCACGATAGATTCCAGCCCGCCCTACCCCTCCTGCAACAGCGGTTGCTGCCGCAGCGCCACCGACGCCTCCGCGGCTTCCGCACCGGACGGGGCGCAGCCTTCGCCGCCAACGATCTCCTTCAACTCGCAGACCACCCGCTCCATCTGCTCGGCCTGGGCGTTAAGTTCACGGACCGCGCTGATGGCGTTTTCGGCCGACACGGCATTCTTCTGGGTGACCTGGCCCATGGCATCCATGGTGCGATGGATCTGGCCCACGCCGTGACTCTGCTCCGCCGATGCCTCGTTAACGCCGCCCATGAGGATCACGGCCTGCTGCACATCCTCGGTCACCGTCTTGAAGGAGTCCCTTGTTTCACCGACTAGTGCCACCCCACCCCTGATCTTCGCCACCGTCCGCTCGATGAGTTCGGCGGTATTCTTGGACGCCGCTGCGGATCGCTGGGCAAGGCTGCGCACCTCTTCGGCCACCACCGCGAAACCGGCCCCGGCCTCACCTGCCCGCGCCGCTTCCACCGCCGCGTTTAAGGCAAGCAGGTTGGTCTGAAAGGCGATCTCATCGATATCCTTAATGATCTTCGAGATTTCCTCGCTGGCCGCGGAAATCTCATCCATGGAGCCGATCAGGTGCTGCATGGAGGTATTCGCCTCAGCGACCACCGAGGCCGCCCGCTTCATGAGCTGATCCGCCTCGCTGGTATTGGCGCTGTTGCGGTCGGTCATCGCCCGCATCTGCTCCAGGGCGCTGGCGGTCTCTTCCAGGGCGGCGCCTTGACCGACGACACCGTCGTTGACCACATCACTCGCCTCCGCCACTCGCTGCGCGGACGCCGAGAGCTTGGCGCCGCCGGCGAGCAGTTGCTCGATGACCGTGTTCATCGGCCGCGAGAAACGGGAGGTCATGAAGATGGCCAACAGCACCCCCGCCACCACCCCGACCAGCAGGATCGCCGCACCCAACCGGGTCAGCAGCTTAACGAATATCCCCCGCTTGAGAATGGCGCTACCGCTGTCCAGCCTGGCCACCACCGCGCCCTTGGCCTCGCTGACAATCTCGGTGAGTCGTTCGTTACTTTCCTTCTCCTCTTTCAGCATCGCGGCCAGCACATCCTCAAGGACGGTGAGTTCAACCTTGACGAAGGCAAAACCGGAACCCTTTTCCGCCGTGACGACAAAAACCCCCTCGCTTCTCTTTGTCCCCGCCTCCACCGCCTCGCTCAACTCCCGGTTGGTGTAGATGACAACATGCACGACATCCTTGTCGCCGACCACCCGCTGCTCGGCAAGACGACGAACACCATCGACATCGAATCCCTCCATCAGGGTCAGGGCGTTATCGGCGATACCCTGCGCCGACTGGTTCATCCGCTTCACAAAACTCTGCGCCATCTCCTGATGGCTTTCCCGCAAATTCCGCTGCACATCCGTGCTGATGCTGTTCCCCAACCCTTCCATCTGTTCACTGAAGAGGGCCGGTAATTTTTCATTGAAGACGATGCCGGTTTCGCTGTTGATCACCCAACTCGCCACCAGCATGGTGACGCCGGCAAACGCCGCGAAGGAGAGAAAAAAGGCGCTCAACACATTGCCGGTAAAGGAAATTTTCACCACGGACACACTCTCACAATATTTTTGTCATCATTACCGCACGGCCAAAAACCAAAACAGCTCAGTCCTCCTCGCCGCCCACCCCTCTGCACACAACTCCACATTACGATTTACCATAATGCTTACAAAAATTATTCCACCTTGCCAATTTGAATATATACCTGCCATCGAGTTTATATCAACCCGTAAAAATACTTAATTACCACTAGCATTTCTCCGCAATGCATTCCCACCCCCATTCCTGGCCTGGATTCCGACAACAAACGCAGCGATTAATCCTTGCCTTTGCAATGTGGCCTGCTAAGGTAGATCCTGCCTCCCCCGCACCTCCCCGCCAAACCTCCGCCAGAGAGAATCGCATGGAAAACCGCCTGCAGGAACTGATTGAACGGATAAAAAGGCTTGAGGACGAACTTTCCCGGGAGATACAGAAGAAGGAGGATGAATTTTTCTACAAGATCCGCGGCCGCAAGATCTTTTTCGAGGAAGAGGCGAAACGCCGCCACCGGCGCTTGGCGCAGACGCTCCACCGCTATCTGCGTGAAACCGCGATCCGCAATTTCCTGACTGCGCCGGTGATCTGGTTCTGCCTGCTGCCGGCCCTGTGCATGGACCTCACCGCCACCCTTTACCAGGCGATCTGCTTCCCGGTTTACGGCATCCCCAAGGTCAAACGCGGCAGTCATGTGATCATCGACCGCCACGCCCTGCGCTACCTGAACCCCATCGAGAAGCTGAACTGCATCTACTGCGGCTACTTCAACGGCATGATCAGCTACATCCAGGAGATCGCCGCCCGCACCGAACAGTACTGGTGCCCGATCAAGCACGCCCGCAAGGTTGCGCGCATCCACAGCCGCTATCATAAATTCTTTGAATATGGCGATGCGGAAAGATATCGCCGAGATCTCGAACAAATCCGCCGGGATTTCAAGGATCTGGCCTGAACAGGCCACCACGGCGGCTCCCTACAGGCTCGCCTCCAGATAACAGCCGTTTTCCTCGCCGATCCCGGCCTGAAGGATAATCGGCTCATAGCGGCCCATGAAGCCACGATGCCGATCCAGAAACATGGGATGCTGATCCGGGCGAACCACCCGCACCCGCCGATAGCCCTCGCCCCGCGCGACCTCGCAGACCTTGCGCAGCACGAAGGCCCTGGGGTCCATCGCCAGCCGGGCGGCAAGTCTCGCGAAATCGCGGCTCCGCTCCTTCTGCGCCGGCAGCACCCGCTGGCCTTGGAGTGAGATCACGAACAACTCGCTTTGCGTGGCATCGAGAAAAAAACTGGTCTTGGCGATATAGCTGATGTCGGTGCCGTGCGGGTTTTCCTCCTCCGCATGGACCAGATAGCCGCAGATGCCGAAGCTGTCCTCGGCGGCCCCCTCCTCCATCAGCATCTTGACCCCGTGCCCCATACAGAGCGCCCGGCCATGGGCGCCGATAAAATCGTCCCGCCGCGCCAGGGTTTCATGGATGATGCGGCCGTTGTTTTCAAAGCGGCGGACCACGTCGGCAAGCGTTGCCCGGCCGAGCCCGTGCAGCAGGAAGGTCGGATCGGGGAAACAGGTCAGCGAGCCATTGGCAATGGGTTCGGCAAAAGACTGCATCGCCCCGGCCATGGCCTCGGCATACACCTCGATGGTGGTCTGGTCGTCGAGGCCATGGAAGGCATGGGCGAGCAGCAGCATCACCAGTTCGATATGCGCCCCGAAGCGCAGCCCCTGGATCAGCTCGACCTGCCGCACGACCCCCTCATCATCGGGCCCGCCTCCCCGCAACTCCTTCACCACCGAAAAGAGCGAGGCATCGAACCTCCCTTCGCAAAAGGAATCGGCATCGGTCAGGTACTCGACGATCCGGTTGACGAATGCCCTTTTTCTGATCTTGGTCACACAACCTCCAGGGCGATCACCGCTCCCGCCGTTTTCATTCGGATTGGAATCTGGTATCCTTTGCCGCCGACCTTTTACCGGCACACGCCACCACCCACAGGAATGGAGCTGAGCATGGGCTTTGACATCCAACAAGACACCATTTACGCCCACGACCGCTATACATATTTTTACGAACTGGAACTGGCCGGCTTCCGCGACGATCTGCCCTTCTACCTCAAGCATCTGCCCGGTAGCCCGGCCACGGTCCTTGAACTCGGCTGCGGCACCGGGCGGCTGGGCCGCGCCCTGGCTCAAGCGGGACATCAGGTGACCGGCATCGATCTTTCCCACTCCATGCTGCGGCGGGCGTTGGAAAGGCAGGATGCCGACACCGACAATCCACGCTACTGCTGCATGGATATGACCAGCATCGGGCTCAGCTGCCGCTTCGACGCCGTGGTGGTCCCCTACCACACCATGAACCTGCTCACCGGCGAGGGCGAGGTCGACCGCTGCCTTGCACAGATTCGGCCGCTGCTCGCCGAGGGCGGACGGTTACTCCTCCAGCTCTTTGTGCCGGCCCTGGCACATGCCACCCTCGCCCAAAAAAAACAGTTTCAGTTCATGATCTTCGACCGCGCCAACGGCTCCAAGGTGATCAAGGAAATCCTCAAATGGCGGGAAGCGGGTTCAACCCTGATCAACCTGCGGGAAACGTACCGGATCCGCTATCAACCGGACCGGGTGAACGAAGACTGGCAATACGACTACCAAATCCTCGGCATCGATGCCGAGGCGTGGCAGGACCATCTTGCCAAGGCCGGGTTTGCCGTCACCGCCCGCTATGGCGACTACGACCTGACGCCCTTTGTCGCCGGCGAACACGCAACCCTCCTGCTTGCCGCCGCGGCAGGGTAACCGTTTCGCCGGGCGGCAGGGCATGCCGCGTTAAAAAAACTTGCGGAAATGAGCAGAAATGTCGATAACCAAAAAAACTTAGCAACTTCGACAACAGGTCAGGCAGGCGAACAAACGATGAAAGGCAGCAAGATACTCTGGATCGACAACACCCCCTCCCATATCGAGGAGGCGGCGGAACTCCTCCGCGACGAAGGGTTTCAGGTCGAGACCGTCGGCACGGCCGGGGCCGGCGCGGCCGCGATCGCCCAAGCACCGGACGCTTACCTGGCGGTCATCATCGACCTGCTGCTCCCCGCCGAAGCGATCACGGTGCCGAACACGAACGGGCCGGAACTGCTTGAGCCCCTGCCCGGCCAGCACGGCGGCATCACCCTGGGCCGCTGGCTGCAACGCCGCTGGCCGAACCTGAACATCCTCGGCGTCTCCGTCAAAACAGACCGCAAGGACCCGCAGGTCCGCTGGTTCAAGGAAACCGCCGAGGGGTACCTGGACAAGCTCACCCTCTATCAAACCCCGCGCGCCCTGCTGCTCCGGATCAAAAACCTCCAGCCCGGCGAAGCCCGACCGGCAAAGCCATCGCTTTCGACCTACCTCATCCACGGCAGCAATGAGGCGGCCAAGGATGAGTTCCTCCGTTACCTGACCGGCACCTTGCGCATCCCGTCGCCAATCGTCCTGCACGACCAGCCGGACCAGGGGATATCCACCCTCCTCCGGGCGGTCGCCGACCGCGACGACCGCAAATTGGTCTTCGTGCTGCTGCCGGCCGACGCCACGGAGCGGCAGGCGGTGCTCTTCGAGGCGGGGTGCCTGTATGGCACCTGCGTCGGCAAGAAAGGCAAAACCATCTTCCTCCATCACGGCGAGGCGGGCATTGCCAGCAAGCTGCCCGATCTGTCCACCGTCGACATCAGCGGCGGCATCATGAAGGCGGACGGCACCATCCGTGCCTTGGTCAACGACTACCTGCCTCTCCTCCGTCGTCGCTGACCACATCGCGGCCGACCACCACCTGATTTCTACCGCTCCGCTTGGCGATGTAGAGCTGCTCGTCGGCGACCTTCACCATCCCCTCCAGGCTGTAAGCACAGCCGTTCACCGCCACCCCGATACTGACCGTGAGGTTGAGCTGCCGGCCGTCGCCGAGCTCGAGCGGCGTATCGGCCAGCCGTTGCCGCAACTCCTCGAAAAGCCCCTCGACATTCCCATCGTCGACATTGACGGCCAGGATGCAAAACTCCTCGCCCCCCACCCGGGCGACAATATCGGTCGCCCGCATCCTCTTCTGCAGGATTGCCGCGACATGGCACAAGGCCTGGTCGCCCACATCATGGCCGTAGGTGTCGTTAACCTTCTTGAAGTGGTCGATATCGATCATCGCGCAGGTAAGGCTGATGCTCCTGCGGGCAGCGCTGGCGAACAGCTTGTAGCCGACATCGAAGAAATAACGTCGGTTGCAGAGCCCGGTGAGAAAATCCTTGATCGCGGCTTCCCGGATCCGCCGCACATTTTCAAGGCCGTCCAGGCATTGATTGACCCGGCAGTAAAACTCCTCGGTGAGAAAGGTCTGCTTGATGATGAAATCGTTGGCGCCATACTTGATGAAGCGGGCCGCGAGCAGGTTTTCCCCCTTGGCGGAGATGCCGATGATGGCCATCTCCTCCTTGGGGTATCTGGCCCGCAGGCGTTGGGTAAGCTTGAAGCCGTCCATCTCCGGCATGCTGAAGTCGGCGATCACCAGTTGAATATCCGGATGCGCCTCCACCACCGCCAGCGCCCCGACGCCGTCGGCGGCGGTCAGAACCTGGAAGCGGTGCACCTTCAGCAAATCGACGATCACCTGCCGAAAGAACGAAGAATCATCCACCACCAGCACCTTGGTGACCAGATTCCGCTCCAGCCGCTGGATGGTCGCCACCAGATAATCGGGCGAGGAGAAATTGTCCTTGAGCACGTAATCGACAACGTTCTTCATCCAGACCGCGTTGCGGACCTCGTCGGAAAAGAGCCCGGTGAAAACAACGGCGGGGATGTCGCGGCGGACGACGTGATCGATGATTTCGCCGGCAGGGGCATCGGGGAGTGAGTAGTCGAGGATGGCGGCGAAAAAACCATCGCTTTGGACGGCAAGCTGCGCAAGGGCCTCGGCGAGATTCTTGGCCCAGACCACGGAGTAGCGGGCCGCCTGCAGCTTGGTGCGCAGAAGGGTGCCGACAAACTTGTTATCCTCGACCAGCAGAATCCGCTTCGCGCCCATGCCTTCCCGTAGTAGATGATTGCAAGCCGACCGGCTCAGGAGCGGTAATCGGCGTTGATCTTGACGTAATCGAGGGAAAAATCGCAGGTATACATCTCCCCGCAGCCGTTGCCGCCGTGCAGGTCGATATTGACCGAGAATTCCTTGCGCTTGAGAACCGCGGTGGCGCGGGACTCCACCGCGGCGCCCTGGCCAAGGCCGTTCGCCACCATCTGCACATCGTCAAAGGCGATGTCCACCCGGTCGGCGTCAAAATCGATGCCGGAGCGCCCCAGGGCGGCGATGATCCGTCCCCAGTTGGCATCCTCGCCGAAGAAGGCGGTCTTGACCAGATTGGAGTTGGCGATGGTGCGGGCGGCGGCCACCGCCGCTTCGTCACTGGCGGCGCCGGTCACCCGGATGGTGATGAGTTTGGTGGCGCCCTCGCCGTCACGGACGATCTGCAGGGCCAGATCCTTCATCAGATCGTTCAGGACCGCCTGAAAAACCGCCTTGTCCGTGGCCCCGTCATCGATGACGGGGTTGCCGGCCAGGCCGTTGGCAAGCAACAGCACGGTATCGTTGGTGGAGGTGTCGCCGTCGACGGTGATCCGGTTGAACGAGCAATCGGCGGCCGTTTTCAACATGCCGGCAAGGGCGTTGGGAGCCACCGCCGCATCGGTGAGCACAAAGCCCAGCATGGTGGCCATGTTGGGCATGATCATCCCGGAGCCCTTGGCAACCCCGACCAGTTTCACCTCCTTGCCGCCGACGGTAACCGTCCGCACCGCGGTCTTGGGGACAAGGTCGGTGGTCATGATCGCCCGGGCCACGTCGGCCAGGCCATCGGCAGAGAGCTTGCCGATGAGCCCCGGCATGGCGGCCGAAAACGGATCGGGCCGCAGCTGCTCGCCGATAACCCCGGTGGAGGAGACCTGCACCAGCTCCTCGGCGATGCCAAGACCGTCGGCAACCATCTTGCCGGTGGCGCGGGCCAGGCGCATGCCCTCCGCGCCGGTACAGGCGTTGGCGATCCCGGAATTGATCATGATCGCCTGGGCGCGACCGCCCTGCAGCCGTTCCATGCCCAGCCGCACCGGTGCCGCCTTGACCAGGCTGGTGGTGAAAACACCTGCGGCAACGGCCGGGACCTCGCTGTAAATCAGGGCCAGATCGAGGCGATCCTTCTTGCGGATATGGGCCGCCACCGCCGCCCCGACAAACCCCTGCACCTGCAGATCATCACCCATCACTCGTTCCTCCGCCTCAATCCTGGCTGCCACAGCACCGTTTGTATTTCTTGCCGCTGCCGCACGGGCAGGCGGTGTTGCGACCCACCTTGTCGCCCTCACGGACGTGCGGCTGCCGCGATTCCTCTTCCGCCTCCACGCCACGGCGCATCTGCATCGCCTGCTGCTGCCGCTGCTCCCGCTGCTCCCGTTCCATGGCCTCCACGTCGTCCTCACGGGCCAGCTGGATCCGGAAAAGGGTGTTGATGGTCTGCTCCTTGACGCGGTCGATCATCGCCAGGAACATGTTGAACCCTTCCTTCTTGTACTCGTCGAGAGGGTTCTTCTGGCCGTAGCCGCGCAGGCCGATGCCCTCCTTCAGGTGATCCATGTGCAGCAGGTGTTCCTTCCAGTGGCCGTCCACCATCTGCAGAAGCACCACCCGCTCCAGGTGCCGCATGGTCGCGCTGCCGACCTGCTGCTCCTTGGCTTCGTACGCCTGCTGAATCATGGCCGTGACCTTCTCCTGCAACGCCTCGGCGGTAAGCTCAACCCGCTCCTCGGGGGCAAACACCGCCGGCAGGGCAAACCAGACCAACAGCCGCTCCTGGATGCCGGTCCAGTCCCAATCCTCGGAGGAGACCTTGGGGTCGACGAACTCCGGCACCACCCCCTCGGCCAGGTCGTCGATCATGTCGGCGATGACGTCCTTGACGTCGTCGCTCTCCAGCACCTCACGGCGCTGGCGATAGATCACCTCGCGCTGCTTGTTCATCACGTCGTCGTACTCGAGGAGGTGCTTGCGGATATCGAAGTTGTGCCCCTCCACCTTGCGCTGGGCGTTCTCGATGGCGCGGCTGATCATCGCATGCTCGATGGCCTCGTCCTCCTCCATGCCGAGCTTATCCATGATTCCGGAGATCCGGTCGGAACCGAAGATGCGGAGCAGATCGTCCTCAAGCGACAGATAGAACCGCGACGAGCCGGGGTCACCCTGGCGGCCGGAACGGCCCCGCAGCTGGTTGTCGATACGGCGCGACTCGTGCCGGCTGGTGCCGAGGATATGCAGGCCGCCGAGGGCGGCCACCCCCTCGCCCAGCTTGATGTCGGTGCCGCGACCGGCCATGTTGGTGGCAATGGTTACCTTGCCTTGCTGCCCGGCGTCGGCGATGATCTCCGCCTCCCGTTCATGATGCTTGGCATTCAGCACCTCGTGGGGGATGCCGGCTTTTTTCAGCATCTTCGAAATCTTTTCCGAAACATCGATGGAGATGGTGCCCACCAGCACCGGCTGCCCCTTTTTGTGCAACTCGCCGATCTCGGCCACCACCGCCTTGTACTTGGCGGCCACCGACTTGTAGATAAGGTCCGGGAAATCGAGGCGGATCATCTCCTGGTGGGTGGGAATCACCACCACATCGAGATTGTAGATCTTCTTGAACTCCGCCGCCTCGGTGTCGGCGGTGCCGGTCATGCCGGCCAGCTTCTCGTACATCCGGAAATAGTTCTGGAAGGTGATGGAGGCAAGGGTCTGGTTCTCCCGCTCCACCTTGACCCCCTCCTTGGCCTCCAGGGACTGATGCAGGCCGTCGCTGTAACGGCGGCCGGGCATGGTGCGGCCGGTGAACTCGTCGACGATCACCACCTCGCCGTCCTTGACCAGATAATCCACATCGCGCTGGAAGAGGACATGGGCCTTCAGGGCCTGATTGAGGTGATGGAGCCACTCGATGTTCTTGGGATCGTAGAGGTTATCAACCTTGAGCAGTTCCTCGCCGAGGGCGACGCCGTCCTCGGTAAGGGTCACCGAACGGGCTTTCTCGTCGACAACATAATGGGTATCCCGCTTGAAGGGCGGGATCACCCGGTTGACCTTCTCGTAAAGCTCGGTGGACATGTCGGCGGGGCCGGAGATGATCAGCGGCGTCCGCGCCTCGTCGATGAGGATGGAATCCACCTCGTCGACGATGGCGAAATGATGGGGGCGCTGGCAGAAATCGGCCAGATCGAACTTCATGTTGTCGCGCAGGTAGTCGAAGCCGAACTCGTTGTTGGTGCCGTAGGCGATGTCGGCGCTGTAGGCCGCCCGCCGCTCGGCGTCGCTTTTCTCGTGGAGGATGGTGCCGGTGGTGAGGCCGAGGAAGTTGTAGAGCTTGCTCATCCACTCGGCGTCACGGCGGGCCAGGTAATCGTTGACCGTCACCACATGGACGCCCTTGCCGGTGAGGGCGTTGAGGTAAACCGGCAGGGTGGCGACCAGGGTCTTGCCCTCGCCGGTTTTCATCTCGGCGATCTTGCCCTGATGGAGGATCACCCCGCCGATGAGCTGCACATCGTATGGCCGCATGCCGAGCACCCGTTGCGAGGCCTCGCGGACCACGGCGAAGGCCTCGGGCAGAATGGCATCCAGCGACTCCCCCTTGGCAAAACGCTCCTTGAAGGCGACGGTACGGGCGGCCAGGGCCGCGTCGTCGAGCTTTTGAACCTCCGGCTCCAGGGAGTTGATCCGGTTGATGGTGGGCTGAATAGCTTTCAGGACCCGTTCGTTCTTGCTCCCGAACACCTTGGTCAACATGGTTCCAAACATAGGGATACTTCCTTGTCTTACAGTGAGAAAGAGGCGCGATCAACCAACCACGGCGAGCGGGCGGCTTACGATTTTTCCCAGACCAGGGCCTCTTCGTTGCAGTCCGGAAACTTGGGACAGTGAATACAGTCGCTCCAGACCTTGTGGGGCAGTTCGTTCTTATCGATGTCGCGGAAATGCAGCCGCTTGAAAAAGGTCGGCTGATAGGTGAGGGTAAAAACCCGGGTGATGCCGAAGGATACTGCCTCATCGAGACAGGCGTTGGCGAGTTCGGTGCCGATCCCCCGCCCCTGATGGGATTCCGCCACCGCAAAGGAACGGATCTCGGCGAGGTTTTCCCAGCAGACATGGAGGGCGCCGCAGCCGACCACCCGTTCCCCGGCCTCGTCCTTCTCGACATAGACCTTGAAATCTCGAAGCTGATCGTACAGGGAACTCAACGACCTCCCCAGCAGCAATCCCTTGTCGGCGAAATATTTCAGCAACTCGTAGATCGCCTTGATGTCTTCCATGCGGGCGTTTCGAATCATGTCCAACCCTTCAACGGATCACTGCTGCAACCAACGGCAACCCGGCAGATATGCTATATAAAAGTTAACTCGACAGTTGTAACACCGAACCGGAGCCGGGTCAAGAGCGTCGGCACCCGACCACGGCTCTATTTCCCCTCCGGAATCAGGGTGATGTAGGCGCGCACCTGCTCTTTTTCTTCCAGTTCATTGACCAGTTTGTTGGCGGCGCCCAGATCGGCGAAGCGACCGACAAACACCCGGTGCAGATGGCTCCCCTCCTGCGGGGCAAGGCTGAACGCCACGTATCCCTTCTCCTTCCAGGCAGCCACCGATTCGGCGGCGTTGACCTCTTCACGAAACGCCCCCACCTGCAACGCGAAACAGGTCGTCGCGTCGGTCGAGGCGATACCTTCCTTGCCGGCGGCAGGGTTGCTCGCCTCGCCGGGGGGCGCACCCGGCGTCGGCTCCGCCTCCGCAGCCTGATCGACCTGGACCTCGGCGATCGGATCGCCGGGGACCGCCGGCACGGGCACGGCCGGGGCTTCCCGCAGTTCCTGGCCGGTAGGCGGCATATCGGGAACCGTGGGGGCCGGCAGCAATCTGGTCGCTACCTGGTGCAGCCAGGGAGCCTCGTCGGAGGACGATGGCGACAAAACCGTCTGCCCGGCCCACACCCCGAGGAGGAACACCCAGAGGAAGATACAGAGACAGACCACCGTCAGCCCGCAAAGGCCACCGATCCCCAACTCGAAACGAACGGCGAAACTGCGCAGTCGTTTAGCGCGATTCAACATATTCATCCTCCCTCACATACTCTCCGGGGCAGTCACCCCGACCAGGGTCAAACCGTTGCGCAGCACC
>JAOUHH010000040.1 GCA_029865195.1 Desulfobulbaceae bacterium | reverse complement strand
ACGACGCCCAACGGTACTGTTCCCATGAATCTCTCCAGAGCCATTCAGGCTGCCCAAGATGTTTCGTTGATATCCACGCGGGGTAGGGTCAATCAGGTCATCGGCATGGTGGTTGAAAGCCTGGGGCCAGCAATCCCGGTGGGCAGTATCTGTGAGATCGATGTCTTCAAGGGGACGAGCCGGGTGCCGGCGGAAGTGGTCGGTTTCCGGGAGGGCAGGGTGCTCTTGATGCCGCTTGCCGAGATGCGCGGGATCGAGCCGGGAAGCGTCATCCGGCTGGTGGAGGGGCATGCCGCGGTGCCGGTGGGCAATGGCCTGCTGGGGCGGATTATCGACGGGCTTGGTCGGCCCATGGACGGCAAGGGGCCGTTGTCGGCCGAGGCGCATTACCCGCTGTATGCCGAACCCCTGAACCCCATGACCCGGGAGCGGATTCTGGAGCCGGTGGATGTCGGCGTGCGCGCGATCAACGGCTTGCTGACCCTGGGCAAGGGACAGCGGATCGGCATCATGGCAGGCTCCGGGGTCGGTAAGAGTACCCTGATGGGGATGATCGCCAAGCACACGGCGGCCGACATCAGTGTCATCGCCCTGATCGGCGAGCGCGGCCGAGAGCTCAAGGATTTCATCGAGCGTGACTTGGGGCCGCAGGGCTTGGCTCGCTCGGTGGTGGTGGTCGCGACCTCCGATCAGCCGCCGCTGGTGCGGATGCGGGGTGCTTATATGGCGATGGCCATTGCCGAGTTCTTCCGCGACAACCATCGCGACGTGATCCTGATGATGGATTCGGTGACCCGATTCGCCATGGCCAGTCGCGAGGTGGGTCTTTCCATCGGTGAACCGCCGACCTCGCGCGGCTACACGCCGTCGGTCTTCGCCCAGTTGCCGAAGTTGCTGGAGCGGTCCGGCACCTGTGAGGACAAGGGCAGCATCACCGGCATCTATACCGTTCTCGTTGAAGGCGACGACATGAACGAACCCATCGCCGACGCGGTTCGTTCCATTGTCGACGGCCACATTATCCTGAGCCGCGATCTGGCCAGCCGGGGGCATTACCCGGCCATTGAGATCCTCGGCAGCGTCAGCCGGTGCATGCCCGATGTCGTGGAAGACGAGCAGGTCGGCAAGGCCCGCCGTTTTCTGGAAACCTTGGCGACCTACCGCCGTTCCGAGGATCTCATCAATATCGGCGCGTACGCCAAGGGCAGCAACGCGAAGATTGACAACTCCATTCAGATGATCGACCGGTTGAACGGCTACCTGCAGCAGGCCGTGGGTGAGAAGGTTACCTTTGCGGAAAGCGTCAAGGCGCTCTCGGCACTTTTTTCCTGAACAGGATGGAACCGGTGTTTTGTTGCGGCGGCGGTGAAGGTGCTGAACGCATCCCCGCCGCGCATGTCTGGTGAGGCGCACGGCAATGGCTTATCGCTTCCGACTTGAAACATTGTTGACCTACCGGCGTAACCTGGAAGAGCAGGCGCAGCTTGCCCTGGCCCACGAGATAGGGGTGTTGGTCGAGCACCAGAACCGTCTGACCGATCTCCGCGACACGCGGCTGCGAATCGCCGAGGATTTCGAGGAGCGGAAGCGGCAGACGATGGAGGCGCCCCTCTTTGCCTTCTATATGGAATCCATCCGTCGCAAGGAACGGGAGATCGACGCGTTGCTGGAGGTCATTGAAAGCCAGCAGGCGGTGGTGGAGAAGGCCCGCGCGCGTCTTGGCGAACGGGTCAAGGATCGCAAGGTGATCGAGAAGGCCAGGGAAAAGGACCACCGGAAGTATTTGCAGGAGATGATCCGCCTTGAGCAGAAAGAGGGCGATGAACAGGCGATATTGCGGGCCGGACGGGAAGACAATCTCTTTTAGTTTCGGCATGATGAAAGATAACGGGGCGGTTTTGGCATGAAGATCGAAAAACGGTTTGGGGTTGCGCTGTGGTGGCCGGGAGTGATGCTGCTTCTTGCGGTTTTGCCGACGATGGCGATGGCCGTCGAGAAAACGCCGGTGCGGGTTGGGCCGGGCGAGATCGAGCTTGCCGTCTCGCTGAAGGAGCGTGAGCAGGCTGCCGATCTGCGGGAGAAGGAACTGCAGCGCCGGGAGGAGTCCCTTGCCGCCCTGCAGAAGGATGTCGACGCCAAATTGGAAAAGCTGACCGCCCTCCAGAAGGATCTGCAGGGGAAGATCGATGCGTTGCAGCGGGTCGTTGATAAGGATTTCAAAAACCTGGTCAAGGTTTACAGTGCGATGAGTCCCTCCAAACTGGCGCCGCTGTTGAACGATATGGAAGACGGGACCGTCACCCGGATACTGCAGGCCATGAAGGCGGACCAGGTAGCCAAGATCATTCCCAAGCTGGACCAGGACAAGGCGGTGCGGGTCAGCAGGCTTCTTGGCAAAATGGAGTAGCGGCGAGAGGTACAGCCTCCCGCCGGTTGGTTTTGTGATCGGTTCGTTGTTGTCTTGAAATAGGTTCCCCATAGTCGCCATCAGGCAATTCTTGCCGATGGTTTCATCTCGCCCGCCAGAGACGGCTGGCATATCTCCTGCCCCATGCCCCTTGGCGGTGGTTCTAGACGACGGGCATTTCGTCGTTGGGCAATGCCCAGCCCTTGCTTCCCCCCTTCTTTTCGCTTGCACCTTGCCATGTGCCATCGCCAAGTCTCGGCGTGGTCATCATCCTGCGGCCTGCCTGCGGCATTGCGGTAATTATTTCCCCGCCGGTCGTTTCCCATCGCACCCTGTTGCGCACACCAAGATATGCAATGAGCAACGGTCGGGAATTTTTTGCACCTCCCGGCATAGCCCGGTTTTTTTTGCCTATCCGCTTGCCACGGGGTCTTGAAAAAGCCCTTGGCGAGGCGCCGGAAATACTCTGGTCGCCTCGCCAAGGGCTTTTTTTTGTTCAATTGCAAATGCTTGATTATACGACTTTTGTTTGGTTTTTGGGGCATTTTTTTGTGCGGGGCTGGACATCGTTTTGTCGTGTTGGCACACCTGTTGCTTTAAGGGAGGACAGACGGGTGAGTTTGGTTGGTCCGGTCAGATAAACACAGCCAATTTGAAGACGAGGAGAAAATCGTGGATGCAATGATGATGATTCCAGCGCAGGCTGCGCCGAAAGCGGCTCTCCCCGGTGGCGGCAGCAGCCGGGATACCGGTAAATCGCGAGAGTCTTTTGCCGACTATATGGATAAGAAATTGGACGGCCTCGCCAGTCGGAAAAATTTGCTGGGCGTGAAGCCGAAAATGCAGGCATCCGCAAAACCGGATGGCGCCGCAAGGCAATCCGCCGACTCGGATGCGGCGAAAACCGCCGAAGATATCGATATGGAAGATGCGCAGAACATGGCCGCGTTGCTTGCCCAGTTCCTGCAGGATATGCAGGCGATGGCCAAGGATTCGGAGAAGAAGCCCGGCGAGTGGGGATTTACGTTGCCGGATAACAATATTCTGCAACAGTTGGCCGCCGACGCCGGCATGGAGAAGAACAAACTTGCCGCGCTGCTGCAACAGTCGGAAGCGCAAAACGGCGTTTTTGATCTGCGCAACTTTCTCACCACCCTGACCAGGCACTTCGAGGAACGCGGGAAAGACGTGGCGGTGACGGTGCCGGAAACAGACCTGCCGTTTCTTGAAACCCTTCTCTCAAAGCTGGGTGTGCCGGTTGAGCAGATCGTCGATGTGGCGGACAAGGGTGCCACCGGTGACGGCAAGCTTGATCTGGCCGCATTTCTCGAAGGCCTGCGGGCCGTGAAGGACAACAACCAGCCTGTTACCCTGACCGATCTCGATAAGGCCCAGTTGCAGGATATCCTTGCCAAGGCGGGTGTCTCCGAGGCCCTGCAAAATCGGCTGTTGCCGCAGCAGGATACCGGGACCCCCTTCAGCCTGGCCAGGTTGCGCGAGATGTTGCAGCAGGGTATCGCCAACGTCAAGGAAAGCCGGCCCAAGCTTGATCTCCCCGCGTTTTTGAACAATCTGCAGCAGGTCTTTACCGAGGCGAAATTCAACGACCAGAATGTCGGTTGGACGCCGGCGGTACAGGCGGCGGTTACCTCCGCCTATGAGGAGCTGTTGAAGAGCGTCGATCTTGCCAAGATCCAGGTAAAAATTGCCCAGGGCCCCGGAAAGCCGCAGACCATGACTGTGGAAGACGATGGGACTGTCGACCTGCATGGCTTGGCCGACGCCGATGCCTCCGCTGAGGGGCAAATATCCGCCTCCGTCGCGGACGGGAACGCGGAAAACGGGGAGATGGGAGCAGGCCAGGAACGCTTCCCGGCTTCCTCCGAGAGCGCGCCGGCGGGCATGAGTCAGGAAAGCCATGCGGCAGCAGCCGCCGCTGCCGGCCGCCATACCGGTTCCGCGCAGCAGATGGCCGTTACCCCCGGCCGGGAAGCCGCCCCGGCTCCCCAGATGCCCCCGGGCCTTGCCCAGCAGACCTTTCATAACATCTCCAACGGGGTCCTGAACGGTCTTAAAAACAACGAGCACCATCTTGTTCTTCGCCTCTATCCCCGCGAGTTGGGTGAGGTGAAGGTTGAGATGACGGTGCGGGATCAGAACGTCACTCTCTCCTTTGCCATGGAAAATCATCGGGTCAAGGAAACCCTGGAGAGCAACATGCAACAGTTTCAGGACAACTTGGCGCGGCAGGGCTTCAATCTGCAGGGATGCGAGGTTTCGGTCAATCAGCAGCAGGATGACGCCAACGGTGCCTGGCAGTTTTTCGAGCAGGCGCGTCAACAGGGGAAGGGCCGAGTTGTCAGGGAAACCCTTGCCGACCTGCCGGCGGAAGCGATGTATATCAGACCAGTGAATGACTCCGTCCGTGAAGGCGGGATCAGTCTGTTTATTTGATCGGGAGGATGAACGATGGCGGTTGCAGGCATTAGCAATAATCTACCGATGGCGGAGGAGTACAACGCCTTCAAGCCCGTCGGCGACAAAGAGTTGGACCGGAGCGATTTCATGACGCTCTTCATCACCCAGATGAAGTATCAGGACCCGATGAAGCCCATGGACAGCTATGAGATGGCCTCGCAGCTGGCCCAGTTCAGCAACATGGAAGCGACCATGAAGATGAGCGACAACATGGAAAAGATGCTGGAGTATCAGACCTCGCAGAACAATCTGCAGTTGCTGAGCCTGATCGACAACGATGTTCAGTTCTATGGCAACAAGATCGGCGTCAACGACGGCCAGGTCGCCGCCACCGAGTTTACCCTCACCGAAACCGCAGAGGTCTGCTCGGTGGATATCTATGACGCCAGCGGGCATATGGTGCGCAACATCAATATGAGTGCAACCGCCGCCGGCACCTATGAGCTTGGCTGGGACGGCAAGGACGGCCACGGCGAGGTGGTTCCGGACGGCGCCTATTCCTACAAGGTAAACGCCTTTAATGCCGCCGGCCAGGAGATTGAGGTCGATTCTCGCACCACCGGCCATGTCACCGGGCTTGACTACAGTTCAGGAAAGGCGACGTTGACCATTGACAATCACATCAATGCCAGTGTCGCGGAAATACTCAAGGTTATGTAATTCTTCTTCGGAGCAGGAAAACGTTGTCGAAAAGACAATATATCAGGAGGTAAGTTATGGGTATCGCAAGTTCTCTCTATTCAAGCATCAGCGGTCTGAACACCATGGGTAACTCCATGGGCGTCCTCGGTGATAACGTTGCCAACGTCAACACCATCGCCTTCAAGTCCAGTCGCGCCACCTTTCAGGATGTACTCTCGCAGTCGGTTTCAACCGCGGCCGGTTCCGCCCAGGTGGGACGCGGTGTTACCCTGAGTACCGTGGATGGCCTCTTCGCCCAGGGCTCTTTCGAGAGTACCTCCACCGCCACCGATCTTGCCATCGGCGGGCAGGGTTTCTTCATGCTGCGCGCCTCCGAGAACTCCTCGGCCGATATGTACAGCCGGGCCGGTGAGTTCCGTTTTGACCAGCAAGGCAATCTGGTCAACCCGGTCGGCCATTTCGTGCAGGGCTGGTCGATCAACTCCAACACCGGTGAGGCGCAGGGTACCATCGGCGACATCAATCTCGGCAAGAGTACGCCGCCTGTTTCCTCGACCGGTATCGAGATCATCGTCAACCTCGACTCCCGCGAGCCCAACGAGACCAACGAGCAGCGGTTGTATGACGCCTGGGACGGCACCAACGCCTCCTCGGTCAACCCCAGCGAACCCATCGACAGCAGCAACTATGAATATACCAGTGCCATCAAGGTATACGACTCCAAGGGCGCCAGTCACGACCTCACCGTCTATTTCGACCGAACCACCAACGACAACGAGTGGGAATTTCTGGTCACCTGTGAGCCGTCCGAGGACCTGCGGTACCTGACCAGCCAGGAACAGATCGTCTATGCCCCCAACACCACCTTCAACTACGAAGAGCATCGTGGCGCCGGCGCATTGATGTATGGCGTGATCAATTTCACCACCGCCGGTGATATCAACAAGATCTCCGCCTGGAAAGTGCCGCCCGACGGCTCGGTCGATATCTCCCAGGACGACAACCGGCTTTTCCTGAGCCCCACGGACCGCTATTACTCCTTCGAGGCCAACTTTACCGGCGCTTCCACCAATCAGGCGATCGAAATCAATCTCGGCGCGGTGTATGGCGGCAGTTCCAACCCGCAGTACCAGGTGCTGGTCAGTGACGCCGGCGCATTCGACAGCCTGGGGATGAGTGATGCCATCACCAAGGAAACCCTGTGGAGCAGCGTGTACGATCGAAGCGCCAACCAGATGAGCAACGGCGATACCTTCTTCATCACCGGCTTCAACCATGACGGCGTTGAGAAATCCTTCCGATACACCGTTGACGCCACGCAAAAGGTGGGCGATTTCCTCACCAAACTCGGCGCCGCCTTTGGCGGCACGGCCACCATTGATGGCGAGGGGCGGTTGCGTCTCTCCGATAACAGCGGCGGTTCTTCCGGCATGTACATCGATAGCATGTCCGTTGCCTCGGCCAATGGCGCAAATCCGTTCGGTACCGGTTCAACCATTGCCAATATGTGGTCGATAACCAGTGGCGAGTTTGTTGCCTCCGACGGTACCACCCCTATCACCAACACCAGCACCCTGTTGACCGATGTCTACGACAGCAACCAGCGCCGGTTAGTGATCGGTGATCAGTTGACCTTCGACGGCAATGATACGGCCGGTAACCCTGTTGGCGCCACCATTTTCACGGTCACCGCCACCACCACCGTGCAGAGCCTGCTCAACACTTTGTCCTCGACCTATTCGGCCGCGCCTGGCGATGCCAATGCCTATATCAATTCGGACGGATCGTTGCGGGTTATCGACAACACCCTGGGCGGATTGCTGGCCCCGTCCTTTACCTCGAACGTGGGCACGGCATCGTTCCCGTTCGGACCCTCGCCTTCAACCTATCTTGATGGCGCCACAACCCCGGCCATGACCGACGGCAGCACTGCTCTCGCGGCCACTGGCGCGTCCCTGCTCACCAACCTTCAGGACGTTGGCGGCGATTATCTGGCCCCCGGCGATAAACTCATCTTTTCCGGCACGAATACAGCTGGCGCCGGGGTGGGTGGGCCATTTGAATACACGGTCACCGACGGCGCCACCCTGAACGATCTTCTGTCCTTCATTGATGGTATCTTTGATACCGGTGGGCTCTTGAATTTGACCGTGACCGGTCTTGGCGAAATCTTGGTCGATGGTGTCGGTGCTTCCCCGGTGTCGATCACCATCGCCACCACCCCCGTCGTCGAAGCGAATCCCATCGGCGTTTTTTCGCAGCAGGATCTCCAGACCGGCCAGGTCGACATCTCTTCCGCCAAGACCTCGATTGTTTCCCCCGGCCGCGCCCTGACCACCGATTCCGGTGAGCCGCCGGTGGTGACGGCCGGCAGTACCTGGAATACCGTCTATGCCGACCCCAACGTGGCGGGACCTGCCTCCTCGGGTAATATCAAGCTCAAGGGCTATCGTGGCGACGGCAACTATGTGGAGGTGGACTACACCATCGCCCCCACCGAGACGATTCAGGATCTGCTTGACGCCATCGAAGATAAATTCGAAGCCGATGCCACCATCGATGATTCCGGCCGTCTTGTACTCCGGGATTGGGCGGCGGAAAGCACCTACGGCAGCGCCGGCAGCCAGTTGCAGGTTACCGATATCGACTATACCGGGCTTGACGCCATCTTCGGACCCACCGATATCTCCTTTGAGCGGATCATCGGTTCCAGCCAGGAAGACGGCAGCAAGGTGGGCAGCACCATAAGCTCCATCTTCGAGACCGAGGCGCTGGCCTCCACCCAGTACGCCAACGCATCCACCACCATCTTCCAGGATCAGAACGGCTACGCGGCCGGCTTCCTGCAGTCGGTATCCGTGGACACCGACGGCGTCATCACCGGCCATTACTCAAACGGCCAGGTCCTTGAGAAGGCACAGGTCGCGCTGGCGAGCTTCAACAACCTGGCCGGGCTCAAGAAAGAGGGCGGCAATATCTTCCGCGAGACCACCGATTCCGGCGCCCCGGTTACCGGCGCCCCCGGCTCCAACGGCCTCGGTTCCATCGCCCCCAACGCCCTGGAACAATCCAACGTCGATCTCGGCAACGAGTTCGTAAAACTGATCACCACCCAGCGTGGTTTCCAGGCCAACTCGAAGATCATCACCACCACCGATGAGATGCTGGCCGATCTGATCAACATTAAGCGTTAACCGATGACATAACTACCTCCGAAGGGAGCCGGGCAGCTCGCAAGGGTTGCCCGGCTTTTTTTGTGCGCGGGTATTTTTTGTGCACCCCGCCGGGAATTGACTTGCCATCCCGGCCTGTTTTGATGGATCTTGAAAGGGGTGTGCTGTTCTGATACTTTTCGGGTTTGCAAGGGAGGAGGCGAGATGCGGATTGATTGGGCCTATCTTCGCAAGGGTTGAACCTCCTGCCAAAAGGCTCTGGAGGTTCTTGAGCGCGGGCAGGTGGCGGTCGGCGAGGTGGTTGACGCCCGCACGGCGCGGCTGGATGCCGCAGCGGCGTGGGCTCTGTTGCAAAACGTTAGCAGGATCACGGTTGCCAAGGGGAAGAAATACACGACATGGAACCCCCGGCAGGACAACCGTGAGGATATCCTGCGGCAGGTGATGGGGCCGAGCGGTAACCTTCGCGCCCCGGCCTGTCGGGTCGGCACGGAGTTCGTTGTCGGCTTTAATGAGGAATTGTACGGGAAATTTTTTTCTGAAAAGAGCAAAGAGGGGGTCTGAGGTGATGCGGAGAAAGTATCTGATAGCGGCGGTTCTGGTCGGGTTCTTGTGTATCGGCTGCGGCCGGGAAGACAGCCAGCAGGCGGGTGAGGAGCAAAAAAGCGCTCCGGTAGCGCAGGTGCAGGTGCAAGAGCAGGAGCAGATGTTTACGCAGGAGACGATGGACAAGATCAATCAGGTTGCCGGCCCCGCGCTTGAGAAGGCGGAGAAGGACACCGGCGAGGTCGCCGCCACGGTTGCGGCCAAGGTCGAGGCGGCTCGGAAGCAGACCGGGGAGTTCGCCACGGCGCTCAAGGAGGAGTCGGCACCGGTGATGAAAAAAACCGGCGCCGCGCTCGTCGTTGCCGGTGAAAAGATGCAGCAGGCGGCCGATGCACTGAGCGCGCCAGAGACCGTGGTGCTCGACAACAAGAACGGCAAGGTCACCCTCCCGCATCGCCAGCATGGGAAGGCATTGGGCTGCGCCGCCTGTCATGGCGACAAGGCGCCCGGCGCCATGGCGCTCGGGAAGGATAAGGCGCATGCCCTCTGCAAGGGCTGCCACAAAGAGAAGGGTACGGGGCCGACGGCGTGCACCGGCTGTCATGAGAAGAAAAAACCGGCGGCGGGAGTGGAGGGCTGCTGAGAGGCTCGGCGGGTGGCGCGCACAAAAAAAAGCAGGGTCGTTAACCGACCCTGCTCTCTTCGGGAGTAGCCTCACTCAAAGTATACGTTGCGTTGTGGCCGCCGTTTTATTAGTAAGGTTAGGCTCTCCCTCGTTAAGATCAGCCTATCATTCCGTTGTTGGATAAGTAAAGCGCCAGAGCCTAAAAAATAAATTTATTTTGATAATCCGTTTGATTGCAAGCTGTTAGCCATGGATTTTTTCTGCACATCCGTACATGCATTGGGGGATAAGGATGGAAAAGGTCGTGATTTTCACTTTTGTCGGGGAATTGCCCTGTTTTGCCCACGCCTTGCTCAACGGTCTGGATATGAAGGAGCGGGGCTGGGATGTGAAGCTGGTCATCGAGGGCGCCGCTACCCGGTTGATCAAGGAACTGGCCGACCCGGAGAAGCCGTTTGCGTCGTTGTATGCCAAGGCGAAGAAGGCCGGCCTGATTGACGGCGTTTGCCGGGCCTGCGCCAAGATGATGGGGACGCTGGCGGCGGCCGAAGAGCAGGGGTTGCCGCTTCGTGACGAAATGCACGGCCATCCCGCCATGGCCGGCTACAGCGAGGCCGGCTATCGTATCATCACCATGTGAAAGGGGTTGGCAATGAATGTTGCGATCATCAAGCCGCTGCTCTACTGGGGCGGGGTGGGTGCTTTTCTGTTCCTCGAATTGCGGGCCAGCTACCGGCCGGACACGGTTTCCAAGCGAGAACGCTGGCTCGCCAACCTGCCACTTTCCATTTTGAACGGGGTTCTCTATCATGTTCTATTTGCCGGGGCCATCACCATGCTGCTGGTGGCAACCGGCCGCAATGAGTTTGGCCTGCTGAATCTCGTCGATCTGCCTTTCCCCCTCAAGGCGGTGCTGGGTGTTCTGCTGCTCGATTTCAGCATCTATCTCTGGCATCTGCTCAACCATGTGGTGCCGTTGCTCTGGCGTTTCCATCGTGTCCATCACTGCGACATGAACATGGACGTCTCAACCGCCAACCGGTTTCATCCCGGTGAGATTCTCCTCTCCGGGCTGGTGCGTCTGGCGGTGATCCATGTTTTTGGCATCCCGATCTTCTCCTACCTGCTGTTTGAGATCCTGGTCAACCTCGCTATCCAGTTCCATCACAGTTCGATCCGGATCAATCATTCCTTCGAGCGGCTCTGGGCGCTACTCTTCGTGCCGCCATTTCTGCACCGCATCCATCATTCGGTGAAGATTCGCGAGCGCGACGCCAACTATGGGGTCATCTGTTCCATCTGGGATAGGGCGTTGGGCACCCTGGTGACCGATGTCGACCAGGAGGGCATTATCATCGGCATCGGCTCCCATCGCGAGTTTGAAAAACTCGGGTTCTGGCGCTTGCTGCTGCTGCCGTTCACCCGCGCCAGCTCCTGAGGTTAGCGGATGCGGTGCAGGATGTCTTCCTCCAGGGCGGTCTGGCCGCGGAGGATGTCGCCGGTGGCAGTGGCGAGGGAGGCGAGCAGGGTGGGGTCTTGGGCGAGGATGTGGCGGCAGTTGTAGTTGAGGCAGAACATCGGTTTGGGGGAAAGGGTGCAGCCGGTTTGGCCGTTGAGGAACAGGCATTCCACCTCATCCTCGCGCTGGCGGGCGACCTCGTGTCCCTGCAGCAGGTTGATCAGTAGCAGCACCGCGTCCGTTTCGTTGGCCATGTAGGCGCTGCAACAGCCGCCGTTGGCGCGGCAGCCGCATTGGGTGCAGCATTCCCCCATCTTGAGCGCGGCCATCTTGTCCGCAAGCGCCTGGCTCAGGCCGCTCAACGTGGCCAGTTGCGCGCAAATGGCCGGGTCGGCCAGCAGGGCTTTGCCGTGCTGTTCATACAGGCTCCGGGCCAGGGCGATCTTGGTCGCCACGGTGCCGAAGTAGAGTTGCTGGCGATTCAGCATTGGCCGGTCCTGAGCAAAACCCAGAGGCACCAGTTGTCGCCGCGGGTCCGCTCCAGCATGCGGAGCCCCTTGTCCGGCAGGGCGGCGAGCAGTTCTTCCTCCATGCCGCTGATGAATCCCGAGATGATATACAGGTTGCCCTGCCAGAACGCCTTGTTCTGAAAGAGTTGCCTCAGAAGATCCCGGTAGAGGTTGGCCACCACCAGGTCGACCTTGGTGTCCGGTAGTCCTTTGAGCAGATCGCGTTGTTCGACGACGATTCTATTCCCCACCCCGTTTCGCTCCGCGTTTTTGCCGGTCAGCTCGCAGGCCAGGGAGTTGTAGTCCACCGCCGTGATTTTCTTAACCCCGCGCATCGCGGCGGCGATGCCGAGGAGGCCGGTGCCGCAGCCCAGGTCGAGCATGGTGTTGATCGCAAGCTCGGGGGCGCTCAGGTATTTGAGCAGCATCGCCAGGCACATGCGGGTGGTGGGGTGAAAGCCGGAGCCGAAGATGACGCTGGGGTCCAGGCGGATATCGGCCGGGGTTTTCTCCCAGATCGGCGCCACGGTGAGATCGTCGATTGCGAAGGCGGTGATGGCGTGGCCCGCTTCCCAGTCGCTGTAATCCAGATCCGCCTGGTAGAAGATCGTGCCGTTGTGCTGCCGGCACAGTTCTTCCACCAGTTGCTGCTTGTCGTGGTGGAAGAAGAGGATCGGCTTGCCGTCCTCCAGCCAGCCGCCGATGAAGTCGGGGTCGGTGATCTCCGGCAGCAGGTCCATCGCCAGATGATAGACATACAGCCGCTGGTAGCGGTCATGGGGAGGACGGAGCATCGGCTATCCTTCGATGATGATGTCGGCCAAACGCCGTTTGGGAACGTGGTGGACGCGGTCCGGCGTGCGCCAGTAACGGATGTCGTCGTTTGTGCCGGCTTCCTCGATGCAGACCTCTTCCCTGGGTCGGCCGAGGGCGATGACCAGCAGGATTTGCAGCTGGTCGGGCAGGTTGATGGCTTGGTGCAGCTTGCCGGAGATGGAAGCGATGCGGCAGCCGGCGAGGCCGATCTCCGTGGCGCCGAGGAGGATGTTCTGGCTGGCGATGCCGAGGTCGCAGGCCGCCTCGGCGGCGATCTCGGTGTCGAGCAGGCAGACGATATAGGCGGCCGGGCGCTCGCCTGCCGCAGGGCCGGGCCATTCCGGGAGATAGCCGGCCCAGCCGAGATGGGGGAAGATCGCCGCGTTCTTCTCAGGGGTGCAGGCGACCAGGTATTTCAGCGGTTGCAGGTTCTTGGCCGAACCGCTTAAGCGGGCGAGATCGATGAGCCGGTGGAGGGTCTCGCTGGAAACGGGCTCATCCTCGCGAAAGCGGCGGCAGGAGCGGGTGGCGTGGACCAGTTGCGCAAGGTTCATGGCGTTTCCTCTGTGTCGGTGAAAGCGGCAACAGCGCGGGCCCCGGCGCAGGGGCTACTGATCCGACTTGAGTACCGCCAGGAAGGCGCGCTGGGGGATATCGACGTTGCCCACCGTCTTCATCCGCTTCTTGCCCGCCTTCTGCTTTTCGAGCAGCTTGCGTTTCCGGCTGATGTCGCCGCCGTAACACTTGGCGAGAACGTCCTTCCGGAGGGCGGCGATGGTGGTGCGGGCGATGACGGTGCCGCCGATGGCCCCCTGGATGGCGATCTTGAACATCTGCCGGGGAATCTCTTCCTTCAACTTCTCGCAGGCGTTCAGCCCCCGGGCGCGGGCGTTGGCGCGGTGGACCAGCTGCGACAGCGCGTCAACCTTCTCGCCGTTGACCAGGATGTCGAGCTTGACCAGATCGCTGGGCCGGTAATCGATGAGCTCGTAATCGAAGGAGCCGTACCCCTGCGTCACCGATTTCAGCCGGTCGTAGAAGTCGTAGATCACCTCGGCCAGCGGCAGTTCGCAGGTGAATTCGATCCGCCCCGGCATCGGGTAATGGTAGTGGGTGTTCTCGCCGCGCCGTTCCATGCAGAGGGTCATCACCGTGCCCATGTAGCGCTCGGGGATCAGGATGGTCGCCTTGATGTACGGCTCCTCGGTGCGGACGATGGAGCCGGGATCGGGGAAATAGGCCGGGTTGTCCACCTCGATCATGGTCTGGTCGGCTAGGTAGAAATGGTAGTTGACCGACGGCA
>JAOUHH010000256.1 GCA_029865195.1 Desulfobulbaceae bacterium | reverse complement strand
CAAGATCCAGTTCAACAACCCTGAGACCATCTCCCTCGACGGCATCAATGTCACCGGCTGTGACCGGCCGGAGTTCATGTTCTCGGCCAATCCCGGCGAACCGCCCAAGCCCCTCGCCCAAATCGCCTCGGGCGGCGAATTGTCCCGCCTGATGTTGGCACTCAAATGCCTGCTGGCAAAAAACGATCACGTGGAAACCGTCATCTTCGACGAGGTGGATGCCGGCATCTCCGGCAAGGCGGCCGAAGCCGTGGCCCGCAAGATCAAGGAACTCGGCCGGCACCATCAAGTGATCTGCATCACCCACATGCCACCCATCGCCGCGGTCGCAAAGCAGCATTTTACCGTCTGCAAGTCGGTTGCCGACAGCCGCACCCGCACCGCCATCACCCTCCTGGCGGAAGCGCAACGGGTCGATGAACTGGCCAGAATGCTCGCCGGCGACTCCGTTACCGAAAACACCTTGGCCTACGCCAGGGAAATGCTCTGCACAGGCCAACAGAAATGAGATCATCACCAACCACCGCCCTGGCCCTTTTTTCAGGCGGCCTGGACAGCATCGTTTCCTGCCGGGTGATGATGGAGCAAGGCATCCGGGTGAAGGCGGTCAAATTCGTCTCCCCCTTTTTCGGCTACGATCTGCTGGCCCGCGAACAGGAATACGCCGCCGAAATACACGCCAAATACGGTATCGATCTCTGCCTGCGCGACATCAGCAAGCCCTACATCGAGATGCTCGGCAACCCGCCGCACGGCTACGGCAAGAATTTCAACCCCTGCATCGACTGCAAGATTCTGCTCTTCACCGAGGCACGGAAAATGATGCCCGAATGGAACGCCTCGCTGCTGATCTCAGGCGAGGTCATCGGCCAACGCCCCATGTCACAACGCAGTGACACCCTGCGGCTCATCGAACGGGACAGCGGCTGCGACGGGATACTCCTGCGCCCCCTCTGCGCCAAGAAACAACCGCCGACCATCGCCGAGAAGCAGGGCCTGGTCGACCGCGACAAACTCCATGACCTTTACGGCCGCGGTCGCCATGGACAGATCGCGCTCGCCGCGCATTTCGGGATCAGCGATTATCCCGCGCCTGCCGGCGGTTGTGTGCTCACCGACCCCATCAAAAGCAAGCAGATCGCCCGTTACTATGCCGAGGAAGAAGAGGTGCGAATCCCCGATCTGCTGATGCTGCAGGTCGGGCGGCAGTTCATGCTCCCCAACGGCGGCTGGCTGGCCCTCGGCCGCGACGAGAAGGAAAACCCCCGGATCGCCGCCCTGGCAGGCGACGGCGACATCCTCCTGCAAATGGATGACCGCCCCGGCCCCACCGCCCTTCTGCGCCGAGGATCGCACCCGGAAACCAGAAAAATCGCCGCTGCCATTGTCCTCCGTTACGCACGGAAGGACCCCGATGGACCAACGGCCGGCACCGTCAATATCTTTACGGACCAGCGAGCCCTGGAAGACGAAACGCCGGCGGAACGGATCACCGTGGAACCGCTTGCCGAGGAACGGATCAGGTCCTGGCAGCGTTGATACAAGCACCGGCAAGATGCCTGCATGGCGATGCACATCGCCGAGGCCTGCGGACACAACACCCCTTGACACTTACGCATAAAATTGATAGTAGCATTAGTCGTAAAATTACATGGCGCAACGGGGCCACGACATGCAACGTCAGAAGAATCGTGTGAGGCGGCTATGCACCGTCATCCTGCCCGGCTGACACCGATTCCGACCGCAAGACACCTGCCGGTGTAGCTCAGGGGTAGAGCAACTGATTCGTAATCAGTAGGTCGCGGGTTCAATTCCCATCACCGGCTCCAGACACACGAAAAGGGTTACAGGCATTCCGCCGTAACCCTTTTTTTATCGCCGCATTCCTATCAGATAGAGCCCTTACACCGTCCGTCGAGCCACACTTCCTGCCCAAAGGCGATTAAAGGTTTGCCTCCGGGGCGAAAATACATGTAACATTAGACCTGAAAACCCCGCCTGCCCCAAAGGCCTCAGACAACCGCACGAGCAACTGACATGAAGAAATCAATCATCTCGATATGCTTGGGAGGCATCCTGCTCCCCATCCTACTGACAAGCACCCCCGCCCTGAGCCGCACCTGCCTCAACGGCAAATGCCATCAAGCCCTGACCACCGCCCGCCATCTGCATGGGCCGATCGCGGCCGAGATGGCCGGGGCGAAAGGATGCATTGCCTGCCATCTAGCTAACGGCCCGGCCTGTACAAAAAAGCGGGCCGGAAAGTTCGTTCTTGCCAAGCAGGAGAAGGAACTTTGCAAACTCTGTCACGGGAAGGGAACCGCAACCGTTCATACCGACACCCAGACGGAGTGCCTCCGTTGCCATGATCCGCACGGATCCGACAAGGGCCCCAATCTGTTGCGAACCGACCCGGTGAAGCCGTAAGTAACGGCCTGGGATGTGCCGGAACGCTATCCTCCACGCCCGGCACAGAAGGAATCAACCAGCCCCGACGTATCTCTCCAGATACCGGCCCAGTTGCGTGAAACTGCAGACGAACGCCTCGATGGGCGTCTCCTTGCCCTTGAGGGTAAATGTACGTGCGGTGAAACAGGATTCAATCTCGTCAAGATAGGCGGCGGTATCATGGCCGACGATGAGATCAACCCCATTTTCCTGTGAAGTCATCCCCTCCAGCCGGAAGGCGACATTGACCATGTCGCCGACCACCGTGTAATCGCGGTGCCCTCGCCCACCCATGTTGCCGAGTACGGCCTCGCCGGTATTGAGAGCGCTGCCGATCTCAAGGGTAAGCGCTTTCCCGGGCCAGTTGGCACCCAACAAGCGGGTGGCGTCCTTAATGGCCATCGCCGCCTGCATTGCCGACAGGATGGCGCTGCGCTGATCCTTGCCGCCTATCCACATCGCCATCACCGCATCGCCGATAAATTTGTCGACGATGCCGCCGTGCTTGCGAACCAGCGTGGTCACCTCCTCCGACCATATCTGCAGCAACTTTGATATCTGCTGATCACCGAGCTGCTCCGCCAACCGGGTAAAGCCATGGATGTCACAGAGCAACACGGTGACGATCTCCTTCTCGACAAAGGCCACCGTCTGATTATCGGCTAACTCCGCCTCATCGATGGTTTGCCCGCCGGCGGCCGTGGCGTCGTTCAGGAAAACGAGCTGTGTCTTGCCGATGCCGATCATATCGCCGGAACGAAGCGGGGTCGGGGTATAGATCCGCCGCCCGTTGACGGTGGTGCCGTTGGCGCTCCCCAGATCGATCAGGTTATGCACGCCGTTTTCCTCGACCTGAATCATCGCGTGCTGCCGGGAAACCCAGGTAAACGGCAAAAGGATGTCATTGCCGTCCCCCCGGCCCAGGCGATAGGTATTCTTGCCGCCAAAATCCCACCGTTCAACCTCACTCCCCTGCTGGTTCATCAGGGTAAGCGAGGCCGCGGATGCGCTCGTGGGCATCACCGCAGCACCGTCCATGTTCTGTCTCCGAAATTCATTTTCCAATCACCTTGATCGCGGCGATGACCTCGCCTGCCTCGGGAAAACGCCCCGCCTTGGCCTTGGAGAAAATCTCCCGGCCGTCAACCGAGACGACAAAGACGCCGCCCGAACCGGCGATCAGCTCTGCTTCCGCCCCAAATTC
>JAOUHH010000039.1 GCA_029865195.1 Desulfobulbaceae bacterium | reverse complement strand
GCCGTCGAGAAGCATCTCGCTGAAGCCGCGGATCGCCACCAACGGGTTGCGCAGATCGTGGGCGGCCATACCGAGAAATTTGTTCTTCAATTGGTTGAGTTGGAGCAGCTCCTTTTCCGCCTGGGCGTATTTCAGCACCAGTTCCTTCCACAGATCCTGATTGATGGCCTGATCGGTGCGGTCGGCGCGCTGGGTCAGGACAATGGCGGCAAAGCGGTCGAGCAGCGACGCGCTAGCGTCTCCGCCACCGGCGGCCGTGCTCAGAAAGGCGATGGTTTCATCCATCCTTGCCCTCCTTGAGCAGGTGGTCGATGCCGACATCCTCCATCCGCCGCAGAAAGGCGGCGATGGTGGCGATATCCTGCCGGTCGGTGATCACCATCCCATGCTGCGGTGCGATTATCGCCGGGTTGACGTCCATGATGTTGTCCACCGCGTGGCGCAGGGCCTTGGTGGAGGTCATGATCTTGCGGTGAAAGCGGTGGATGCTCGACAGCTGGCAACCCCGCTTGCCGGTGGCGCAATCCGGCTGTTCGCGCAGCGGCACAAGGTCGGTACAGGTGTGACAGGAGGCGGGCAGGGAGAGGAAGAGTTCGAAATTGTCCTTGCCGTGGCTGTAACTGCCGAAGAGATCGCTGGAGAAAATGATGCCGCTTTTTTCGTCGTAGGTTACGAAGCTACCCGGAGAATGGGCGTAAGGGGTAGGGATGAAGCGCAGGGTTCTGCCCGAGGCGAGCACCAGTTTGCGGCCAAGGGTTTCCATGCAGGTCAGTCGGGTGCGGACGGCATAATGGCGGATAAAGACGTTGTTTTCCTGCTGGGAGATGATCTTGAGATCGGCGCGGTCGATGATGTCTTCCAGGTTGGGGATGGAGCCGCACAGGTCGGGGTCGTAATGTTGGTAGAGCAGGGTGGAGATGGATGAGGGGGGCAGCCCGGTTTGCAGGATTTTCATCATCACCGAGGCAAATTCAGGTCGGCTGCCGCCATCGATGAGTACGGCCTCGCCGTCGTCTATGATCAGGTACGGGTTGGCCTGCAGGCCGATTTCCGGGTTGCTGACCCCGACCCAGTAAACATCGTCGGCAATCTTGAGGGGACGGTTGTAGTTGAGGTTCAGGTTGGAGATGGCGGGCATGGCGTATCGGTCCGAGGTTGTATGCACTGATCGTGCAAGATGCTTGTAAGGGTAATCTTGCCAGAACCGTAGTGGCAAAAGCAACGCTAATTCAGCTTTAAGCACTTACCGAAGCGTGGCGATCATGCAAATTATCGTCGCATGCGTAAATACGAAGAGTCACACCTGTGTGCAATCTTAACAAACTCTTTGAGTGATGACAATAAAGAGCAATCGGTGCCCACGGGAATAGGCGGAGACGCGGGCGACCGGAGGTTGCGGCGGGGATACCCTTCAGGGAGAAGCCTCCGGCAAGGGGGCGGTGAGGGCTGCGATGGCGCGGAAGGGGATGCGCTCTGCGGGCGGGAGGCCATTCTTCACGCAGAAATCGTGATTGATGGCGGCGAGTCGGTCGTTGAACGGGTCCATGAAGAGGAGGTTCTCCTCGCTGAATGGGTATTCTTCATCCGTCGGGAAATTGATGGGGCAGGCGGAAACCTCGATAGCCTCATGTTCGTGGTCGATATAGGCGATGGCCAGCCCCTGGCTGCGACAGATCAACGGTCGGTGCGGGTAGATGGCGCAGAGGTCGTCGAGGAGAAAGGGGCATTGCTCCGCTACCTGTCCGGCGGCAGCGAGGATACGGGCGCGGGTGGCGGGGGCCAGTGCGGCCAGCGCCTGTTGCATGACGGCCGCCTCGACGGCCAGCACCGAAAACCCTTTGCAGCAGTCACTACAGCCGGGGCGGCATTGCAACCGGTCGCGGAGGTGTTCGGCGGTGGCGGCGATGGCCGCGTCCAGGGCCGTGATCAGGTCGGGATAAGTTTGCATGGGCGGATTCTTGTTTGCGGCTTTTGTAGAAGAAGGCTTTGTGATAAGGTTAAACGTCTTGGCCGGAAATGACAACGGTGCCTTTTGCGGCCGGCTTAAAACTTGATCAATGTAAAGATGGAGGAAAAGTTTATGAAGGTCGTGGCTTTTTGCGGCAGCGCCCGCAAGGACGGCAACACCGCCGCCCTGTTGAAGATCGCCCTCGAAGAGTTGAGCCGCGCCGGCGTGGAAACCGAGCTGGTGGAGCTGGCCGGCAAGTCGGTGCCAGGCTGTATCGCATGCTACAAGTGTTTTGAGAACAAGGATCACCGCTGTGCGGTGAACAACGATATCATCAACGACTGTATCGCCAAGATGGAGGCGGCCGACGGCATCCTCCTCGGCTCCCCCACCTATTTCGCCGATCTTTCCGCCTCGATGAAGGCGCTGATTGAGCGTTGCGGGATGGTGTCGCGCGCCAACGGCGACATGCTCAAGCGCAAGCTGGGGGCCAGCGTGGTGGCGGTGCGCCGTTGCGGCGCCTCCCATGTTTTCAGCTCGATGAACTACTTCTTTCTCATCGGCCAGATGATCATCGTCGGCTCCTCCTACTGGAACGTCGGCATCGGCCGCGCCCCGGGCGAGGTGTTGAGCGACGAGGAGGGGGTCAAGACCATGAAGGATCTGGGCAACAACATGGCCTGGGCGTTGGAAAGGCTCGCCAGATAATATCGCTGTTCGATTTCCAAACCTGCTCCCGCCTCAACGGTCCGCCCGCGAGCGGACACCGGCCGCTTCCGCGCCTCTACGGCAGCGGGGGCGGCTTTTTTTATCTGCGGTTGAGGTTGCACTGGCTGGTGGCGGTGACGGCGTTGTCCAGGTGGCGGAAGAAGCGTTGCGCCTCTTCCCGCTGCGTGTCGTTCTTGAGCATCTGGTCGTAGACGCTGAGCAGTTTGGTGATCACGTGCAGCAATTCGTCGTCGGCAAGTCCGCCGATCTCTTCCCAGATATCATCAGGTGATTTCATGCGTTTTTCCTAGTCTTGTGTGGTCAACCGGCGGCGTTGACCAGGAAGAGGCTGAGCGGCGGATAGTAGGTGATGATCGCCAGGGTAATGAGCAGCAGGGCCAGAAAGGGCAGGGTGGCGACATAGAGTTGTGCCACCGGCTTTTCGAAACGGTAGCTGGCGAGGAAGAGGTTGAGGCCCACCGGCGGTGTGCAGTAGCCGATCTGGAGGTTGGTGAGAAAGATGATCCCCAGGTGGATGAGATCGACGTCGTAGGCCGTGGCAATGGGGATGATCAGCGGCACCACCAGGACCAGGGCGGAAAAGATGTCGAGCATGGAGCCGACGATGAGCAGGAAGACGTTGAGCAGCAGCAGGAAGGTGTACTTGCTGGAGATGTACTGCCGGATCAGTTCGAAGAGGCGGGTGGGCACCTCCTGATCGACGAGGAAGTTGGTGGTGGCCATGGAGGCGGCGAGCACCACCAGGATGCCGCCGAAGAGCACCATGCTCTTGACCATGATCGCCGGCAACTGCCGCAGCGAGACATCGCGGTAGATCCCCAACTCCACGATCAGGACATAGAGGGCGGTCACCGCTGCCGCCTCCCCGGCCACGAAGAAGCCGCCGTAGATGCCGCCGAGCACGATCACCGGCAGCGGCAGCTCCCAGGCCGCCTCCCTGATAGCCCTGAAGATGGTCGCGGCCGAATTCTTAGGCCGTTCCTTTTTTATCCCTCTCCCCGCCACCATGCTGTAACCGCCCAGCAGCGTCAGCATCAGCAGCCCCGGCAGGATGCCGGCGAGAAAGAGCTGATCAACCCGTGTTTCCGCCACCACCCCATAGAGGATCAGCGGCAGGCTGGGAGGGAAGAGCAGACCGAGGCTGCCCGACGAGGTGAGGAGCCCCAGGGAGAATTTCTCCGAATAGTTGTCCTGCAGGAGCGCCGGGAGCAGGAGCCCGCCCACCGCGAAGATGGTGACCCCGGAGGCGCCGGTAAAGGCGGTGAACACCGCGCAGACCATCAGCGAGATCACCGCCAGGCCGCCCGGCATCCAGCCCAGCAGGGCGTGGGTGAGGTTCAGGAGCCGTTTCGAGGTGTTGCTCTCGGCGAGCATGGTGCCGGCAAAGATGAAGAGCGGCAGCGACAGCAGCAGCGGGGTGTCGGCCAGCCGCGACATCTCGATGATCACCACCGACGGGTTGATCTCCACCGAATGGAAGGAGAGCAGGGCGAGGCCGCTGATCACCACGAAGATGGGGCTGCCCAAGAGTGCGGCCAGGATGGCGAGGAATTTGAGCAGGGTCATCTTCTCTCCGGTGGGAACGGGCGGGCGGCGGTGGCGATGGCTACGGCCTCGGCGATGGCGCGGAACAGGAAGCGGCCGCAGATCAGGGCAAAGGCGAGCGGGAAGGCCAGGTTCAAAACCCACGACGGGATGGAGAGCAGGGCGCGGCCGCCGTAGGCGGCCTCCTCGGAAACGAAGAGGATCGCCGCATGGGTGAGAAAGCCGCAGACCACGGCGGCGAAGAGGTTGATGGCGACCCGCAGCCAGGGCTGCACCTTCTGCGGCAGCAGGAAGGAGGCGACATCGATGGCGATGTGCTTGCCGTGTCTGGTTGCCGCCGCCGCTCCGAAGAGCCCGGCCCAGAGGACCATGTGGCGCAGGAGGGGATCGGCCCACATGAAGCCTGAATTGTACAGCACGCGGAGCAGGATCTGTACGCAGGCAAGCCCGATCATCGCGGTCAGCAGCAGGCAGAGAAAGAGTTCCTCAAGCCACACGCACCATTGGCCGCAACGGCTGAAAAAAGTCCTGCTGCCGTCGGGAAGTATCCGCATATCAGGGTTGCGTCCGGGTGGGCGCGCTCCGGTAAGCGCTTAGCTCGTTGATCAGCGTCTCGTAGATCCTCTTTGAAAAGGCGGTGCCGACCAAGGCGTCGACGGTGCGCTGCCGGTTGGCGCGGAGGGCGGCGATCGCTTCCGGGGTGGCGCTGACCAGGCTGATGCCGTTTTCCTTCAGTACGCGCAGGGCGTCGCTGTTGCTCTTGCGGGTGTCGTTGACCAGGTTGGAGAAGTTGTTGACGGCGGCCTGCTCAATGAGCCGCTGGTGACTTGCCGGCAGTTTCCGGAAGGCACGGTCATCCAGCACCAGCGCCCCGTAGGAGTAGCCGAAGGGGATGTCGGTGATGTATTTGGTGCGGGTGAACCATTGCAGGACGATGGAACCGTAAAAGGCGTTGAAAACGGTGTCGATCATCCCGGTCTGCAGGGAGGTGAGTACATCGGGGATCGACAGCGGCATGGGCACAATCCCCAGTTTTTCGAGATAGGTCTTGCTGATCGGGTCCCCTTCCGGCACCCAGCATTTCGCCTGCCGGAGATCGTTGACGGTGGTGAGGGGCTTGGTGGACATGGTGTAGATGAATCCCACCTCGGTGGTGGCGACGAGTTTGAGCCCCTTTTCGGCAAAGGATTGCTGCAAGAGCGGCCAGAGCTTGGCCCATGCCCGGTCGACCTCAAGGTAGGAGTCGAACAGAAAGGGGACGCCAAGCACCCGGAAATCCGGCACGATCTCGCCGATGCCGGTCATGGTGAAGCCGCCGCCCTGCAACTGGCCCGCCCGTATCTTGCGGTACATGGAGCGGTCATCCCCCATCACCCCGCCGGAATAGACCTTGAAGGCGATCTCACCGTTGCTCTTGGCCGTCACCTCCCGTGTGAATTCGTTGAAGCGGTTGGCCCAGACACTTCCTTCCGGCGCCAGCGAGGCGATCTTCAGGGTGTATTTGGGCGCCGCGTGGGCGACGCCGGGGGGCAGGGAAGCTAAGCCGCAGAAGAGGAAGGCCACGGTAAGGGCAAGGGTGAAACGCGGGTTGCACATAGGGTCTCCGTTAGAAAAACGTATCGATCTGCTCGATGAGCTGTCGCGCCTTCATTTTAGCCAGACTGTTGCTAGCTTTCAAGTCCGGCGATGCGTCGAGGGGGGCGGCCAGCACTTCTTCAAGCAGGCTCTGGAAGAGCTCGCGGTCGAACATCTGGCGGGCGTAGGTTTCGGCAAAGGTGACCTGGGCGGTGAGGAAGCGGCGTTGGCCCAAGGCCAGCGCCCGTTCGAAATGTGCGCGGCTGGCAACGGGGTTGCCCCCGAAGAGGGCGGGTTTGGCGCCGTAAAGCGCGCCGAGAAAGAGGTGGGCGGAGCCGTGGTGGTAGGATTCGTCCAGTTCCAGGACCCGGGCCATGATCGGCTCGATGCGAGTGAGGGCGGCAAGGGCTTCGGGCGAGCCTTGCTGGAAACGCACCCAGACCGCCCAGCCGTATCCGCCCCAGAAGAGGGCGCCGGCATCCTCGGCGCGCACCTTGGCGAGCATCGGTTGCAGCTCCTCCGGTCCTGCCTTGCCCGCGCCGGCCAGCGCCGGGATGGTGGCGAGCAGGGCCTGCGCCAGTTCCCGGCCACGTTCGGCGTAGGTGCGCGCCTGCTCGGTTTCCTCGAACTGGGTCAGCAACAGCGCGTAGGAGGCATACGCCTTGGCGCCGGCGGTCAGCAGGGCCCGGTCGTCGGGATCGTTGGCCAGCAGGCCGTCGAGGAGGAGCAGCAGCGAGGGGGTGCCGTCGTGCAACAGGTCCAGGTTTGACTGCTGTTCAAGGGAGCGGGTAAAGGGGGGGAGCATCGGATCGACGATCAGGGAGGAGCAGCCGGTGAGAGCGAACAGGACGAGTGAGCAGAAAAGGATTGCAATCGAGCGGCGGGGAGATGGTTTGGGCACCGGCAGATTCCCATGGGCGAAAAGGGTTGGGCGACAGGCCGCCTGACGCCGGAGCGGCTCCGGCGATTCTTGCTTAACAGTAGCGCAAAGAGCCGGGCGCGGTAAATAGAAATTCTTGCCGGTTTTTTGTTGCCCGTCCTCCCGGGCTGCCCGGTTTTCGTTTGACTAAGGGGGGGCAGGCGTGCGTGCGGGGATTTTGCGAGGAGGGGGCGCAGGGGCGGGAGGGGAATTCCCCCGCCCCTGTGCGGATCAGAGCGGGATGGTAAAGGCCAGGGTTTCGTCCGGGAAGATCAGGTGTGGCCGCTTGACGGTCACCCGTACCGAATCGCCGGCCTTCTTTTCGAGCATGATGATCTTTAGGTCGGCGACGGAGGCGATGGGTTGATCGTCCATGGCGATGATGATGTCGTCCGCGCGCAGCCCTACTTTCCTGGCCTGGCCTTCGGGGGAGAGTTGCTCGATCCGCACCGCTCCGTCCTTGTCGTCGAGCACCACCCCCATGATCGGCGCCGGCGCAAGCTTTGCCGGGGCGAGGAGAAAGGCGAAGTCGAGCTGCTTGGGGTCCGCCGCAGTGGAGTTGATGTTGGCCACCACCGCCTGCCTCACGTCGATCCGGCGGGCTACCCGGGGCGGAATCGCCTCGGCCTTGGCGACGTGGCCGACGCCGGCGATCACCACCATCCGCTGCTCGGGATGGGCCGTAAGATGGTCGGCCACGGTGGCAGCCATGGTTTCATCCCACAGGGCCTGGGCCTGGATGAAGCCATTGAACTGCTCGGGGGTCGGGGCCGCGTGCATGGTGAACACCGAATGGATCCGCTCCCGGTAGCCGGGGATGTCGAGGTCGCGGTCTTCCGGCAACAACTCCTGCTCCTCCTCGCTTAGGCCTGCGGTGCCGCTTTCCTTGAACACCTTGCTCACCACCTCTTTCTGCTGGTTGAGGGCGATGAGCGGAATCCGGTGGCGGTGGGCGAAGCGGATGATGTCGCGATAGTTGCGGTAGTCGTAGCCCCATCGGGTGAAGTATTCGGTGCGGCGGAGCATCTCGGCCTCGTCGATGGCACCGGCCATGTAGTCGTCCAGGGCGGGTTGCGCGCTGCGGTTGAACATCTCCATGCCGATGGCGAGTTTGGGGTCTTGCTGGTGGATGGCGCGGATGATCCGCAGTTGGAGGAGGTGATCCTCGTAGGTGGTATGGCCCTCACCCACGTAGATGACCCTGGCGGCGAGCAGTTGCGAGACGATGTCGGCAAAGGATTGGGTCTTGGCAACCGTCACGGCCTGGGGCGGCTGGTCCAGCAAAAAGGCGAGACCGTGCTCGGCCTCGGGTTCGCGTTTGTCGATTGCCCGGCCGTTTTCAAAATGCAGATAGCCGTATTTGCCGTAATGGCGGAGCTTGTTGGCGGCCGCCCCGATCTGCGCGGTGGTGTCAGCGGTCACCAGCACCGCCACCGCGTCGGGGTTCAGGGGGTTGCTCCGCACATCAACGGTGACGCCGGTGGCGGGATGCGCCGGGGTGGCGAAGAGGGAGCGCGAAAGCGAAGACGGATTGAGGAAGATCACCGCGGCGGTCGCGATATCCTTGTCGGTGGCCTCGGCATCGGTTTTGATCTCGCAGCCCATCTCTTTTAAGCTATCCAGCAGCGGCGCGAAAAGATCGGCGGCGCCGTCCGCCACCACCGCGATCTTTTTGGGCGCCCCGTCGAACATCGACCAGGTGGGCGGGATCTCATCCCGGCGCAGGCGCCGCATCAGGTCGTGGTCCGGGTCAACCACCAGTTCGGTGGGCGGCGCGTCCTGGGGCAGGACGACCTTGGTCTCCTTGTCGGTGACGGTGATCGGGGTGATGGTCCGCTGGTCGTTGATCCCCACCAGCACCTGCACCGTCATCCGGTACGGCTTGTCGCCCGGTTGGACGATGGTGAAGGAGAGCTCGGGGTGCTCGGCCTTTTCCTCGACCTTTAGCTCCTTGATCAGCAATTCCGGCAGGTTGGCGCGGGTGAGCCATTGCGCGAAGAAATCGGTAAGATCCTGCCCGCCGGCCTTGGCGAAGCTCTCCCGCAGGTCATCCCAGGAGGCGGCGCGAAACCGCAGCCGTTGGTAAAAATCACGCAGGCCCTGGTTGAAGGCGTCGTTGCCGAGCTGTTGGCGCAGCATGTGGAAGAGCATCGCCCCCTTGGCGTAGCCGATGGCCCGATCTCGTTGCGCGCCGGCGTCGAGATGGCTTGCGCCGCCGTGGAACTGGTTGAGGGGGATGTCGTTGTCGGCCGGGACGTAGCTCTGGTACTTGACCAGTTGCGCCTGGCGGAACGCCGCGCCCTTCCCTTCGTCCTCTGCAAAGGCGTGGTCGGCCAGGTAGGTGGCCAGCCCCTCGGCCCAGTTGCCCTGTCCGTAGTCGACCTCCACCGCGTTGCCGAACCACTGGTGCAGCACCTCGTGGCCCAGAGAGGTTTCGGTGATGAAGGGCAGCCGCACCACCGCCTGCCCGAGCAGGGTGAAGGTGGGCATGGCGTAGCCGGTGGGGAGGCGGTTTTCCACCACCGCAAACCGCTGGTAGGGGAAGTCGCTGATCTGTTTGGCGTAGCGGTTGAGATACCCGAGGGTCTTGTCGCGGTAGTGCCCGGCGAGTTGCGCGTCTTCCTTGAAGAAGTAGGTGACGAGTTTTTTGTGGTCGGCAAAGGCAGTTTCCTCGATCACATACTCGCCGGCGATGAGGTGGAGGGAGGTGAGCGGTTGCGCGGGATAAAAGCGGAAGCGGCGGCCGGAGTCGATGGCCTCTTCCTCGATCCGGTCCGCCTCGGCGATGGCGGTAAAGGGGCGCGGCACATCAACCGTCAGCGTGCTGATGCTGGGCGTGTCCAGGCGCGGGTGCCAGAAGCCGGTGAGGGTGATCCCCTCCGCGCCGATCAGGTTGTCGGTGGCCGCCTGGGAAGAGGTCGGGACAACCTTTGCAAAGGAGACGGTAAGGGTCTGCTCCCGGTCCAAGGCCGGGATGGGGAGGGGGGGGGCGTCCGCTGCGCCGGTGGCGAGTTCCGCCCCGTTCAGCCTAAGCGAGGTGACGGTGAGATCGCCCAGGTCGAGGTGCGCTTCGCGATGTGCCGGCAGGGTGAATTGCGAGGTGCCGGTGACCCGGCCACCGGCAAGATCAAAGCTTACGGCAAGCTGGTGTTGCGGCAGGGGCTCGGCGTGTGCGGCGGCGGCAAAGAAAAGGGCCAGCATCAGCAGCAGCGCCGGCAGCGATGTTGCTCTAGGCGACGGAAATGCTTGCGGCTTGCTGCCATTGGGCAAGTAACTCCAGGGCTTGTGTGGCACGGTATTCTCCTCGCAGACGTTTCGGCATCTTTTTGCCAGTAATGGGCGGGAAGAGGCCGAAATTGACGTTGGATGGCTGAAAATGCTTGCATTCGGTGTTGGTCAGATGGCTGACCAGCGCGCCGAGGGCGGTTGCGGGGGGCGGCACGACCGGTTCCTGGCCGCTGGCGATGCGGGCACCGTTGATCCCGGCCAGCAGCCCCATGGCGGTGGACTCCACATAGCCTTCCACCCCGGTCAGTTGCCCGGCCAGCAGCAGATCCGGCCGCTTGTCGCACTGCAGGGTCGGCCGCAGCACCTTGGGCGCGCAGATGAAGGTGTTGCGGTGGATGCTGCCCAGCCGCTCGAACTCGGCGTTTGCCATCCCCGGAATCATCCGGAAGATCCGTTTCTGCTCCGGGTAGGTGAGCTTGGTCTGGAAACCCACCATGTTGTAGTGGCTGCCCTCGAGGTTTTCCTTGCGCAGTTGCACCACCGCATGGGCCTCGTAGCCGGTGCGCGGATCGGGGAGCCCCACCGGCTTCATCGGTCCGAAGCGCAGGGTCTCGTCGCCCCTGGCAACCATCACCTCAATGGGCAGACAGCCCTCGAAGTATTTTTGTTCCTCGAAAGATTTCAGCGGCACCGTCTGCGCCTCTTTTAGGGCGGAGATAAAGTTGGTGTACTCCTCTTCGCTCATCGGGCAGTTGAGGTAGTCGCCGGGGCCGTCGTCGTAGCGGGAGGCTTGGAAGATGATCGAGCGGTCCAGCGATTCCGCCGCGATGATGGGGGCGATGGCGTCGTAGAAGGCGAGATGCTCGTCGCCGGTGAGTTCGGCCAGCGACGCGGCCAGTGCCGATGAGGTGAGCGGGCCGGTGGCGAGGATGATCGGTCCGTTGCCCGGCGGCGGGATTTTTTCTATCTCGCCCCGGCAGACGGTGATTTTCTCGTGCCGTTCGATGCGTTCGGTGATCCAGGCGGCGAAACGGCTCCGGTCCACGGCCAGCGCCTTGCCGGCCGGCACCTTGGTTGCCTCGGCAGCCTCCATGAGCAGGGAGCCCAGCCGCCGCATCTCTTCCTTCAAGAGCCCCACCGCCGAGTGGGGGTCATCTGAGCGCAGCGAGTTGCTGCAGACCAGTTCGGCCAGGCCGGGCATGGAGTGGGCGGGGCTGTAGCGGTCCGGCTTCATTTCGTGCAGCCGCACCGGGATGCCGCGCCGGGCAACCTGCCAGGCCGCTTCGCAGCCGGCCAGGCCGCCGCCGATAATGGTGATTTCCTGTTCGCGCACGTGGGTTCTCCGACCGTTAAGGGATGGTTGTTGGAAGTTGTATCATACTTTCGCCACGGGTTGAAACAGAACCGGCGACGGGTTCGCCTTGCAAGCGAGCCGTCGCCGGTTGATAACCCTGGCTGGGAGTCGATCCGATTACAGGCCGAGGGATTCCTTGATCGCGGCAACCACTGCGTCGCTGGAGGTGCCGGTAACGGTCTTCACCAACCCTGCCTTGGTGTAGAAGCCGATCAGGGGCGCAGTTTTCTGGTTGTAGGTCTCAAGGCGGTGGGTGATCGCCTCCTCGGTTTCGTCGGCGCGCTGCACAACCGGGCTACCGCACTTGTCGCAGATCCCTTCCTTCTTGGGCGGGTTGCTTTTGACGTTGTAGATCGCCTGGCACGAACCGTTTTCGCAGGTGCGGCGGGTGCAGAGGCGGTCGAGGATGACGTCGCGGGGAACGTCGATGTCAACGGCCATGTCCAGCTTGATGTTAAGCTTCTTGAGCAGCTCGGTGAGCGCCTCGGCCTGGGGGATGGTGCGCGGGAAGCCGTCGAGCAGGAAGCCCTTCTTGCAGTCGTCCTCCTGCAGGCGGCCTTCCATGATGCCCATGATCAGCGAATCGGGAACCAGATCGCCGCGGTCCATGTAGCCCTTGGCTTCCTTGCCGAGATCGGTGCCGGCCTGGACCGCGCCGCGCAGGATGTCGCCGGTGGAAATCTGTACCGAGCCGTCGAGGGCGGTGAGCATTTTGGCAACGGTGCCCTTGCCGGCGCCGGGTGCGCCCAAAAGAATCAGTTTCATATCTAACCTCCGTGTAATAATGTAATTAGGTGTGGGTTCGTCATTCTTGGGCGGCCACTATACACAATTTGCTCTCGTTTGTAAAAAGGCAAAAGCGGATTTTTTTCATAGGTTTTTTTGTGGTGCGGAAAGGGGTGAAAAGCCCATCTTGACAACCTTCGGATGTGAACTTATTTATTTTGGTAGCGGATGATAAACTCCATGAATACATGGAGTTAACTACATTTGCGCCATGGGCGGCCTTGGGTCGCGGCGCGTGAACATTTCTACCAAGGAGGTGGCAAGATGGCGATTATCAGATTCGGTGACCGGCCCTTTTTCCGGAGCCCGTGGTCGGAGTTCGAGCGGATGCGGCGAGACATGGATGCGCTGCTGCAGTATTGGGGCGGCGAAGGCGGACGCGGCGAGGCGATGGTTTATCCCCTGCTCAACATCTTCGAGGACAAGGACAACATCTATATATATGGGGAGGTGCCGGGCGTTCTGCCGGAAAACCTCGACGTCAGTGTGGAGGGTGAAACCCTGATCATCAAGGGGGAGCGCAAGCCATGGCAGGCCGGTGAGGATGTTTCCTTTCATCGGCGGGAGATTCAGTGCGGCACCTTCAGCCGTGCCATCTCCCTGCCGACCAAGGTGAACACGGGTCGGGTTGAGGCGAGGGTGATTGACGGCATTCTCAGCGTCACCATTGCCAAGGCCGAGGAGGTCAAGCCGCGGCAGGTCGAGATCAAGGTCGGATAAATGACATCTTTGCGCGAAGGAGGTGCTTCCATGCAAGACAAGGAACTGCAGGTACAACCCAAACATCAGGTGCAACAGGGCGGGGAGCCCACCAAGCCGGAAAAGCTGTTCGTGCCGGCGGTGGATATCTATGAAACCGAGAAGGCGGTAACGGTGGTGGCCGAGATGCCGGGGGTTGCCAAGTCCGGCATCTCGGTGAGCCTCGAGGACGGCGTTCTCACCATGACCGGCGAGCGTCACAACGGCTTGGAGAAAGGGACCGCGTTGCTGCGGGAGTTTGAGACCGGCCGTTATGTGCGGAAATTCACGGTCTCCGAGAATATCGATCAGGAACATATCAAGGCGACCATGGTGCACGGCATGCTGACCCTGGTGCTGCCCAAGATCCCGCCGGCCAGTCCGCGGCGGATCGAAGTGAAGGGCGGATGAGGCGCTGCCGGTTTTTCTTGGTCGTCGTGCCGGCAAAGCCGTCGCCGTTATGGCGGCGGCTTTTTTTTATGAATTGGCGGCAAAACTAAAATAAGGGTAGTTTTTGCCATGAGGGTATGATTAATTGAGTGATGATTATCCATAACTGGCCGGATTGGCACATTTTCTTTGGTCTTTCCCAAGGTTAGGGGGCCGTTGCCATTGTGTAATTTTGCATCGATAGAGCATCCTCTGTGACCCTACGTCGCCGCTTTTCACAAAAATACCTCCAATGTTTCCTGGGGACCTTTTTGCTCCTTGTGGGCTGGGCAGCGGCTTGCCCTGGCGTGGCGCCGGCGGTTGATATCTATTATTTCAGCCCTGACTCTCCGCAACGCAATCTGGGGGGGTTGAAGCGGGAAATGGAGATGTTCTTCAACCATGGTGAGTTTTCTGCCAATTTTCAGCCCTTTGCCCATTTTGTCGATTTCGACCAGACGGTGCGCAAGAAGATGCCGTCGTTCCTGCTCCTCCCCTCCTGGTATTACCGACTCTATGGCGAAAAGCTTGGCTTGCGGCCCTTGATGACGCCGCTGTTCAAAGGCGCCACCACCTATCAGAAGGTTCTGCTGGTACGGAAGGGCTCGCCGATCACCATGGCGACGATCAGCAATCAGTCGCTGGCCATGACCACCATGGGCCCTGCCGATGAATCCACCCTGAATTCCATTCTTTTTTCCGCCCATGGTGTCGATGCGCGTACCCTGAA
>JAOUHH010000038.1 GCA_029865195.1 Desulfobulbaceae bacterium | reverse complement strand
GGTCGCGCCGCCGTCGGTGGTGGAGAGGATCCGCGCCGAGGTGGCGGAGCCGCCGATGACCCAGCCATGAGTGGCGTCAACGAAATAACAGCCATATACCGTCTCGGTGGCGGGGAAGCCGGCGGGCAACGCCTGACTGGCCCAGGTGTTGCCGCCGTCAACGCTTTTGAGGATGGTCCCGTTGGCGCCCACCGCCCACCCAGTGGCATCATCCACAAACTGCACCTTGGTGAGCTGATTGGGGCTGATCACGGTTGCCTCGCCCCATCCACCCTCGATGCCGGACGGCACGAGGGTGACGCTCACGTCATCCAGCACCAGGCCATACTTGCCCAGGGAAACATACTGCACGGCAAGATTCACCGTCCGCCCGGTATACTCGCTGAGATCGTAGGCCACCCGCCGCCAACCCGTGTTCTGCCCCCGCACCTCGCCAAGGACGACACCGAAATCGCTGATCGCTTGGCCGGCGGTTGCGAGTTTGACATTAAAATCCTCGAGATAACCGGCGCTCATCGCCCGGGTCCAAAAGGAGTAGATGGCCTTATAGCCGGCCGGGATGGAAACCGGCGGCAAAAGCAGCCAGTCGTCATTCTTCGTCACCGTCGCAGCGTGATTCCACAGCACCAACGCCGACTTCACCCCACTGTGGGCAAAAGTGGCCGTATCGTCGTAGCCCACGGACCAAGTAACCGGCCCGTCGCTGGCGGAATCGCCATCGTTGTTGAGTGCCGTCCAACCCAGGGCGGCAATACTGGCGAGACCCGGCGCGACATATTCAAACCCTTCCCGGAAGGCGATCTGTGTTTCCGGGGATTCGCCGACGGTGATCATGTCGGCCACGGTTTTGGTTACCGGGCTGCCGCCGTCGGCAACGGTGAGTGACACGGTATAGGTGCCGGGGGTCAGATAGGAATGTCGGGGATGCTGCTGGGTGCTGGTGCTCCCGTCGCCGAAATCCCAACGCCAGGAGACAGGGTTGCCCACCGAGATGTCACTGAACTGCACCGCCAGAGGCGCGGTGCCAGAGTTCAGGTCAGCGGTCAAACCGCCGACCAACTGGGTGCCGGGCGGATAGGTTACGGTAATCAGGCGCGTCTTGGTCTTCCCGGAACCGGTCTCCCCGTTCGAGACCACCAGGGTCACCGAATAAACACCGGGCGCGGTGAAGGTGTGCACCGGATGCCGGGCCGGGCTGCTGCTGCCGTCCCCGAAATCCCAAGCCCAGGCGGTGGGAGCCCCGGTCGAGGTATCGAAGAAATGCACCGTGAAGGGCGCATAGCCAAGGGTGACGTCCTCGGTATAGTTGGCGGTCAGCGGGTCCGCGGCCAGGACATGTGCGGGCATCCCGGCCATTACGAACAAGCAGGTCACGACGCCACAGAACCAAGCAAGCAACGATGCCTTTCCGTTATTCATACGTTTCCCCCAACTGCTCCGTCGGCACAAAACCTGCCCCAATACGCGACCCAAAAGCATCTCTCCTTACGGCGACCCGTACTCATCGGAACCCATGTCGTCAACCGACACCGGCCGGGCGCCACCGTCGATATCCTCGGTAAGATCCGTCGCTCCGACATTGATACAGGGCGAACCGGTATTCAGATGGAAATCGCCGAGAATGGTCGGCGAGCCGGCACCCGCTGCCTGTCCATTGATAAACAAAGGATCCGAGTTGATATTGTTATCCGGCGCAGTACCCCACCCCCCCTGAACATCAGACTCGGTGACAGACATCTGCCCACCAGCTTTATTGTAAATCTGTTGGGAAATAACAGGATTTCCTGCCGTATTACCCCAAAAGATGCTGTTAGTTGCGTTAACGATTGAAGATATATTTCCATCATTATATAAGCCACCACCGAGACCACCATAATTCCCGGCGATAGTACAACTGTCTATGTTGACAGTGCCAGAATAATTACTAATTCCGCCACCGGGCTGCCAAGTACCAAGTGCTGTCGAATTGCCTGTTACGTTGCAATTTTTCAAGGTAGTCGTCACACCAGTAGCCTGATACAGCCCGCCGCCCCGCTGAGTGGCATAGTTCCCTTTGATATACATCTTCGTCAGATTCAGAACCGAACTCCCTGCAAGAACATTTATGCCGCCGCCATAAGTACCGGTATTAATATTCCCACTAATCGAGCCACCGGTGTAGTCAAGATCCGCACCCCCACCAATGTAAATACCGCTACCGGTTGTCGCCGCATTGCCGTCTATACTACCACCCGTAATGGTTGCTTTTGTTGCATCAGACCCCTCCAGACGAATCCCGCCTCCATCAAATGTACATACATTATTGTCAATATTACTATTGTTTATCGACAAAATACCCAAGGAACAATAAACTGCCCCCTTGCCTGTCGTATTACTGACAATACTGCAATTATTGATTGTAGCTCCTGCACTTGTTGTCCCTGCATTACCAAGAATATATACGCCTCCGCCCATTACAGCAGTTGCAGTTTTGTTTAAAGTTATGACACAATTTTGAATTGTCGGCTTAGAACTCTTGGTAATCGAAACCCCTCTCGAGAGGTTGCCCAATTCCTTTTGATTGGAAATAGTAAATCCGTCGAGAACTGCCGTAATACCGGCATTTGTATTGTTAAACGTTACCACAGGCAGATCAGTGGTAGTACCGTTAATAATGGTCGCTGCCGCAGTTCCAGTAGCCTTGATAGTAATCCCCCGAGCATCGGTGGGGAAGGTGATATTCTCACTGTAGGTGCCTTCATCGACAAGGATCGAATTCCCGTCTGCCGCGGCGTTAATAGCGGCCTGAATGGTTGTATAATCACACCCGGAGCTGCAGACGGTGATAGCATTCAACACCGTGACCGTATTGCTGCCGGAAACCGGGGCATTGCCGGTGGCTTCGGCCAACAGGGTATCCTTGGCGAAGAAACGATACGAAACGGTTCCGTCCGCCACATAGGGCACGGCCACATCGGCGGTATACAGCTTACCGTCGCTATAGGTGGTGTCGCCCGGGTCCACCGCGGTCATGTCGAACTTCTCGCCGGCCTCGTAGCCATTGATGTCGTTCTTGTCCACCCAGACCTGGACAACATTTGGTGCATCATTGTCGGAATCGGTATACTTGACCCGGAAGGTAAAGGTAAGGCCGCCAAAATCACTGTCGGGGTCGACACCGTCCGTCGTATAGTTGGCCTCGCCGGTCCAATCAAGCACCGGAGGATCGTTGGCGGAAGTAACCGCCACCGTGGCATCACTGGTCGGGGTACCGGTGGCGTCATTGACACTGTCCGTGGCATAGAAACGATACTTGATATTGCCGGTGGTGCTGAGGGTTATATCCGGGCTGGTGTGATACAACTTGCCGTCGGCATAGTTGGTGTCGCCAGCGTCGACCTCGACCAGATCGATATACTCCCCGTCACCCTCCACATATGAAAGGTCATTGTTCTTATCCACCCAAACCTGGATGGAGCTCGGCGCTTCATTGTCGGCGTCGGTATACTTGACCCTGAATTCAAAACTGCTGTCAAAGACGGCGCTATCCGGGTTGACGCCATCAGCGCTAAAGTTCACCTCTCCCGTCCAGGCAAGCACCGGCACGTTGTTGTTCACCGTCACCGTGTTGGCGGTGGCGCTGGTCGGATCGCCGGTTGGGGCGCCATCGACGGCCTCACTGCCGTCCGAGGCATAGAAGCGATATTCGAGAACGGTGGAAGCCACCACCCCGACCTTGCTCACGGCCACGGTCTTGGTGTAGTCCTTGCCGTCGGCATAGTTGGTGTCGTTCGGATCCACCTCGGCCATGGAGATCATCTCGCCGGGATCGGCGAAATCGCCGTCATCGTTCTTGTCTATCCACACCTGTATGGCATTGGGCGGGTTGTTGTTGGCGTCGGTGTACTTGATCTTGAAGACAAAATTGCTGGTGCTGAGACCGCTGTCCGGATTCACCCCGTCGGTGCTGTCATAGCCCGCGTCGGCAAGCCAGGAGAGGGTCGGCGCGTCGTTGACCAGCACCGTATTGTTGGCAACCGGCGCGCCGGTAGCCACGGCGGTCCCGTCGGCGGCATAGAAGCGGTAGATGAGACCGTTGTTATCGGAATAATTCAAAACGATGGCGGGATCGGTGTGATACAGCTTGCCGTCGGAATAGGTGGTGTCGCCGCCGTCGACGGCAACAAGGTCAACCTTTTCGCCGCCGTCCAGATAGTCGCCGTCGTCATTCTTGTCCACCCACACCTGGATGGCCGATGGCGGATTGTTGTCGGCATCGACATAATTGATCCGGAACTCAAAACTGGCGCCATCCGCGCCAATATCGGGGTTGACGCCGTCGCTGCTGAAATTGGCCTCCCCGGTCCAGGAAAGAGTCGGCGCGCTGTTGATCTCGGTGATCACCTCGTCGGCGCCCATGTCGTAACCGGCACCGCTCGGGCGGAACTCCCCATCGATATCGTCCGGCGGCGCGCCGGTACCCGTGCCCGCATCCACCACCTGGGAATCAACCTGCAGGTGATAGTTGCCGCCAACAGACGGGGCCAAGGTGTAGCTCACCGGCGAAACAAACATCGGATCGACATTGACGTTGTTATTTCCCTCGTAGCCTGTCTGGCCGATATCGGAATAACTCGCGGTGACCGTGGCCACGCCGCTGACCTCGTCGGTGTTGGTCGGGTCATAGGCCTTGTTGCCCCACATAATTGTATTCTTCAAAGTGGCAACCGCGCTGCTGACGGCGCAGATGCCGCCGCCCACGCTGTCGGTATCGGCCGCGTAGTTGCCGGTGATGGTGCAGTTGGTAATGGTTGCGTTCACCAGGGAATTGTTCAGATAAAAGCCGCCGCCGCTCAGCCCGGTGGATTTGTTGCCGGCGATGATACAGTTCTTGAAAACAACCGGCACCAAATTGACGGCATAGACCCCGGCACCGTTATTGGTGGTCGTATTGCCGAGGATCTCACAACGATCGAAGGTGGGGCTCCAGGTAGAAACGCCGTCCCCCCCCAAATAAAGCCCACCGCCGTTCGAAGCCGAATTCTGCTTGATGACGGTGTCGGTAACGGTCAGCACATTGCCCACGCTGCCGTTATACACATTGATGCCGCCGCCGCTGATCGCCGAATTTTCACTGAAAGTGCATCCGCTGATGGTCGCCGAGTTCAGCGATTGGCTGAAGAGAGCGCCACCGGTGGCGCTACCGCCGGTGGAGGTGTTGAGCGAGAAGGTGCTGTCACTGATCTCTGCCGTCATCGTTGCGCCGACACTGTCATTGTTCATCAAATACAAGGCGCCGCCGCTGGCCACCGATTCATTATCGATAAAGTCGGTATCGGCAATGATGAGGTTAACCGTGCTGGTCGCATTGTTGGAGGCGGCATAGATGGCACCCCCCTTGGAGGTCACGATATTGCCGCTGAAGGTGGAACCGCTCACGGTCAGTGAAGAGGTGGAAGAGGCGGTGGCGTCATTGATATAAAACCCGCCGCCGTCAACGGCGGTATTGCCGCTGACCGTGGACCCGCTCATCACGACGGCCCCACCGTGTTCCATCAATATACCGCCGCCGGGCCGGCTGTTGAGGACATCGTTGTTGGAGATCGTTGAACCGACAACGGTCAGCACCGAGCCGGTGGTGGTGACAAAGTAGATGCCGCCGCCGCCATAACCGGAGGTGTTGTTGTCGATAAGGCAATTGGCGATGGTCGGCGAGGATTCGCTGATGGAGACCCCGCCGCCGTAAACCGCCCAGGGCACCACGCCGTTTTGAATCGTCACGCCGTCAAGCACCGAATCGGCGCCGTTCTGCATTTTAACCACCGGCCCGGCCGTGCCGCCGCCGCTGATAAAGGCGCTTCCCTTGTTGATCGCCCTGATGGTCAGATCCTTGTTGTCGATGACAATGGTTTCGGTGCAGGTGCCGTTTGCCAGGAGAATGGTGTCGCCGTTGCTGGCGTTGTTGATCGCCGTTTGCAGGCTTTGCCCGGGGCAGGTGACGGTAACCGCGTCCATGATGATGGTGACGAGGCTGTCATACGTCGGGGTGCCGGTGGCCGCCAGGGAGCCGTCCGAGGCATAGAAGCGGTAGTTGATCAAGCCGTCGCCGGCCGCGGCGATAACCACGCTCTTGACGTACAGCTTGCCGTCGGAGTAATCGGCATCTCCGTCCACCGGCAGCATGTCGATCTTCTCGCCGCCATCCTCGTAATCGTCGTCGTCGTTCAAATCCACCCACAGCTGCATGGCGGTGGGCGCATTGTTGTCGACGTCGATATACTTGACCTGAAAGATAAAGGTATCGCCGCTGATGCCGGTATCGGGGTCAACCCCGTCCCGCACATAGTTCTCGGCATAGATCCACGACAACTGCGGCGCGCTGTTGGAGGCGTTGACGGTCACCGTCCGATCCGTGGTCGGGGTGCCGGTGGCCGGTGTACTCTCGGCGTCAAGGGCGTAAAAACGATAGTTCAAGACGCCGTCGCCGGCATAGGCAATGGCGGTGGTGGTGGTATACAGCTTGCCGTCGGTATAGTCGGTGTCACCCGGGTCCACCGCTGTCAGGTTGATCTTTTCCGAGGCCTCGTAGCCGCTGACATCGTTTCTGTCCAGCCAGAGCTGAATCGATGATGGCGGCTGATTGGCCGAATCGGTGTATTTGACCCGGAAGGTAAAATTACTGCCGCCCACCGCGGTATTGGGGCTGACACCGTCCGAACTGTAGCCATCCTCACCAGTCCAGTCGAGCACCGGCGCGACCTTGCTGAGGGTGATGAATTTACCAGCCAGGGTCGGATCGCCAGTGGCGGCGGCATTGCGGTCGGAGGCATAGAACTTGTAGTTGAGTACGCCGTCGCCGGCGTAGGTAACGGGGAGAATCTTTTTGTACAGTTTGCCGTCGGCGCAGTTTCTGTCACCGGCATCCACCTCCAGCAGGTCGTATTTTTCGTCCGCCTCGTAGGTGCCGCTGTCATCCTCATCCACCCAGATCTGGATCACCTCGGGAAGATCGTAGTTGACGTCGGTATACTTGACCCGGAAATAGAAGCTCGTCCCGGAAACGGCGCTTTCCGGCTCCACGCCGTCAACGGTATAGTTCGCCTCGCCGGTCCAGGCCAGGGTCGGCGCCGACTGGGGGGCCGGCGGGGTCCGATGATAGATCAGATTGCCGCCATGGCAGACGTGGCACAAATTTGCAGAGGACGTGGCATTCCAATATGTCCCCTCGCTGTCGGCCAGGGTGGTGGCGGAAGGATCGCTGGCGCTGTTTTTGTGATACCACATATCCATGCCATCGCCCTTGTCAATCAGGTCGCCGGTGCGAATCATCGCCAGTTGCGAAGAGCCGTGGACGTTATGGCAGGAAATACAGGTGATATTGCTGTTCTTGTAGGTGTCGGGCGGATCACGCCAATCGGCTGAGAACTGAATCCCGAAGTTCGTCGCGTTCAGATGGTATTCATGGGCGTTGATCGGCGGAGTAAGCCCTCTTGTCGCGTCCGGAGACTCGCCGATGTCATCCCGGAAACTCGTCCCGTAGTCATTGCCGGTGAGCAGATATTTCTCAGGAAGATGGCAGCCATTGTTCGAGAAGCAGAGGCGGTAATTCTCGGCCACCGGCGGCACCGCTGCCTGCACCAGAGGCAGGGTCATGGGATTCTGGCTATCGATCAGTTTAAGCCGGTATCCTTGGCGATACTCATCGGAGTCGCAGCCATCGCTGCAATCAAACGATCTGGCGAGGCCATCGATATGGCCGAGGGAAGGATCATGGCAATCGAGGCATTCCTTGCCGGCGCCTGCGGTCAAGCCGCCGCTGGCCGGGTAGGTCGTTGTTTTCGGCAAGCCGTGCCCGGTTTTATAGAAACCCCAACCCGGCCCATACAGGGTGGCGCCATCCTCGTCGCCGACCACATTGGGCGCGGCTACAGCCTGAATCTGCGACGGATTTTCATCATGACAGGTGGCGCACCACTTTTCCTTGCCTGCCCGCAGGGTGACCCCGTCCGCTTCGTAGATGCCGGTTTCCCAGTTGGCCTTGGCGCCCACGGTCGGGTCGTCAACGCCGTTATAGGTGCCGTTCTTGCTGTGGCAGGTATCACAGACATTGGTCTCGGCAAGGTTGAAATTGCCGTCGCCGTTGGCATCGGTACCGGATTTGAAATATGGTATCTTGGTAATATCATGACAATCCGCGCAATAGATGCCGGGTCCCTTGGCGTCGTCACTGTCGGTTTCGGTGTGGGTGGAGTGGCTGTGGGAGGAGCCGGTGCCCTCACTGGCCGTGGCCCCGGCCGTGTATGGCGAGGTCATGTCCGGATCGAAATGGGTACCGGTGTCATGCCCGTGGCAGTTGACGCAGGGCTTGCCGCCGCCATGCCCGAACCCGGCGGTATGCACGTGACACTCAACACATTTGGTCCCGGCCTTGCCATCAAGATTTTCGTGCAGCTGCTGAGAGCCGGTGCCATTATTGCGGAAATGCGTCACCAGGGTGTGACAAACCTCGCAAACGCCGTCACGGGTTGCATCGCCGTCGGCAAAGGAGTGGGTGCCGGTGGTGTCATAGAATTTGACGGTTTTGGCGCCGCTGCTCGGGGTCGTGATCGTCGACCGCACCAGTCTGCCGTAATATATCGCCATGGTGCTTCCCGCGCCAAGGACGGTCAAATCGACGGGCCCTTCCACGGTCAAGGTGTCGGAGGTGTTGCTGACAATCTTATAATCATAGGAATGATATTGGCCGCTCGTGGCAGGCGCGAAGGCGTTGCTGACATTGGGCACCACCATATAACCGGCCCATTGATTCTCAGTCCAGCCCGCGCCGGCAACCGTCACCGTGCTGGCGCTGATCCCGGATACCGCCCCGGTAAACAGAGCGCCGGCGCTGTTGAACTCATACTGCCAGGTCGTGCTGTTAAAGGTTCGCTCCTGCAACTGATGATGCACGAAATGGCACGTCCGGCATTCCACCGAGCTGGAGGCCGTTCCATACATATCCGTCGTCGCCGTGGGCCAGGTGTAGTTCAGGCTGTTGGTGGCAAGGCTTGAATGATTGTCGACATAGATCGCGTCGGTCTCGTTATGACAGCTCCAGCACAACCTGTTCCAGGGGGTGTCGTCGATATCCGTAACCGGGTCGGTTACCCAGGTCGGCACCGAGGCGGTGGTGTAATGACAAGACCAACAGTTGATGGAATTGGTGGAGTTATGGGGATAATTCAGATTCCGCTTGTCCGCGCGGCCCGCTCCCGCCAGCACAAGCAGCCCCAAAGCCGCAATCCATACCGTTTTCTGTAAAAATTTCATGCCGGTTATCCCTGTCAGTTGTCCGCTTGCGCCTTGTTGCCGATGGCCGCCAATCGCGCCCGTGCAATCTCCGCCATCCGGGTCTGGGGGAAATAGTGTAAAATCTCCGCGTACCCTGCTTGCGCCGCCGGCACCTTCCCGAGATTATATTCCGCCTCCGCATGCAGAAACACCGTCACCGGTTCCGATGACGCGCCGTCCTGGTTCCGTGTCGCCACCTGCAGACACGCCGTGGCGATGAGGTCAAGATCCACCCACTCCGCCTGTTGATAGAGACATTTCATCAGTTCCTGCGAGACCACCGCCCGCATTCTGGATTCCGGATAGCGGCGGTTGAACGTTGCATACAGCTGCAAGGCCTCTTCCTTTTGGGGCGGCTGAACGTCTTTCATCATGATTTTCAGCAGATGCCAATAACTCTCCTCGGCCAGCGGCACATCTGGACATTGGTCGATAATCTGGCGATACAACGCGATCTTTTGTGCCACAATCGTTTCTCCCGTCCCTCCGGAGATGTTGTAGATATCCTCAAACAGTTGCGCCGCAAGACGCTGTTGCGAGGTCGGACTCAACCGCGAGGCATCCGTCGCCCCCGCATCTTGAGCCGGCAGGGTTTCAACGGTTGCCGCCCAGACGGAGAGCGGCAGCGCCAGGCAGACAAGCGACACGACCAGCCGCAGGCGGAACCCCAGCCGGCCAAGCACCTTTTTGCGCGCGTTTCCGAAGAGCATCTTGCTGTCTGCCTCGCCCAATGAATTACTTCCCTATCCAGAAATCATCCGGCCCGCTGTCGCTCCAGCCGCGGGACGAACCGATAAAGCGAATGGCCGGATCTGCGCCGACCAGATCGGCAGTGCCGCCGCGGGCGCCGCCAACGCCGAACGCACCCAACCGATCTGCCCAGAAGGTTACCTTGCCGGCGCCATAGTTGACCGGCTTGACAATCCGGTTTACCGGCACCACGGTCGCACTCCCGGCCCGCAGGTTGGCAATCTTGTCCGCGGCACAAATCATCACCATCCCGGATTCGAAATCCCCGTCCGCGACCTTGCCCCGGTCAAATTTCAGGGTGACGTATACCTTACGGATCGTGTCGTCGCCGAACTCCTCACCGGTGGCGGTATTGGTCAATGCCAGATCGACGATCTCCGAACAAGAAACAATCGCAATGCCGGCCGCTTGCGGGTCGGCCTCGGTCATCACCAGCGTCGCGGCAGAAACGATATCCCCGGCGACCCCGCCGGCGGGAACGGCAACCGCCGAATTGCCCGAGGTCGTAGTCGTTACGGCAACCCCGCCGCGATGAGGGGTGGTAATCAAACTTGCCTCGGGTGCATTCAATCCGAGCAGATATTCATACCCCAAGGTGGCAAAATAGCCGCTTGCCGCGGTACGGGCCGCGCCGGTATCGCCACGGACAAAAATATCGGCAACCTCCCCGGCCGCCGGGGACGGAATCGAATAGGTATAGAGGGAACCGCCACCAGCGGAAACCAGCGACGCAGTCACCTCGCTTGCGGCCGCAGAAGTGCCGGCAAAGGCCTGTATTTCGCCAGCGGTGCCGTTAAAAGCAGGATCCGCGGTAATCGAGAAGGTCACCACCGGCGACGCCCCATCGTCCACCACGGCAAGCCGCGTCACCGCATGCAGCACTATATCCTTACCGCTCTCGCCGGCAGCGGCGGCGATAACACCCTCGTTTTCAGCCAGATCATAAATGTAGCCCGGACGGCTCGCCGCGATCTGGTAAGGCCCGCCACCGGCGACGATTGTGTCGAAAGCAAGTGAATAGGCCCCGCTTGCCGGGTCCGCCAGTACCTGCACCTGGTTTCCGCGGCTGTCAAGGACGGCGGTATCGTCGGCGCGCAGGAGCATGACCCTGGTTTCGGGCCCGGCAGGGGTCACCGAACCGGAAATCACCGCCGGACTGGCGATGGCATCCAGCGTTACGACAAGCGGGGCATAGAGGTCATCGGTTGCCACGACAACCGGCAGATACCCCTGCTTCCGTACCGAAAACGCATACGTCGCGCCGGTGGCGGCCAAGGCCGGCAGGGTTGCGGTGCCGCTCGCATTTGCAACCGCCGAACACGATTGATCATGCACCGCGGTGACGACAGCGCCCGTCAATGCGGATGTGCCAGTCTTGACCTGCACGGCAAGTTGCCGCATCGGCATCACCACCTGCGGCCCGGCTATAACCGAGTCGAGTCCGGCCGCAGCCAGCACCGGATCGGCGATTTGCGCCCGAACCTGGAAAGAGGTGACGCCGGCAAGCCCCGGGGTCAGGGTGAGGATATTGACCGCTGTACTGCTCCCGCCGAGCGTACCGAAAACCGGGGCAGAGATGACTTGCCCATCCTCGTTGAGCAACGTCCAGGCAAAAACACCGTCCGCGCCGGTTACCGAATATTCCACGCTGCCGTCGGTATCCGCATGGTTGGCAAACTTCGGGCTGATCCGCATCGGCACCCGAACATGCAGGAACGCCGGGGCGAGATCCGGGTCGTAGCGATCCTCAACCTCCACCGTATACACGCCGGCGCCATGGGCAAACAACTCATCAATCGGCACCGTGAAGGTATTGCCGGTGGCGTAATACCACCAGACGGGGTTCCCCGCGGCATCAAACACAAACCAGTTGAAAACGCCGGAGGTACCCCCCGTTACCCGGAAGACCTCCTCGCCGCCGTCGGCTAGAATGGGGTAGGTGAAAACGTCCCCTTCCCGATAGTTAGCGGCCTTCAGAATATTGAGAACAACGTCCGGATCGGCGGCAAAAACCGGCGCGACCGTATGCGCGGCCGTTACATTGGTAAAGGTATAGCTGTTGCCGACGACCTGCCCCCAGACCGAAACGCCGTCAACAAACAGATCCACCAGGTGATAGCCGGATTTGGGGGTCACGGTGACGGTCTGCGTTGTGCCGAAAGGTACCGAAGCACCCGCGGAAAAGGTCACATCGCCGTTACTGTTGGGAAGTTCCGCAAAAGAAAAGTTGTCCGGCGCAAACTCGGCCTGCACCACATGATCGGCCAGGGCAATCAGCTCAATTTCCGGCAACACGAGGTCTTGGGCAACCCCGTCAACCGTCACCCGCACCAGATGACACCCGGTATCCGCCGCCAATGAAAAAACGACCCTCTCGCCATGCTCGACGCCGATGGAGCCGGCCGGTGAGATGACCCCGCCCGCACTGGCGGTAGCGGTTATCGTATGCCCGCCGCCCGAGCCGAATACGGCAACATCGCCCCCGGACAACGAAGCGACATACAGCCGGTCCGAGACCGGACTCACTGCCACCGCCACCGGGGTGCGCAGAGGATTGGTCGCGTTGGCGATGATCCCGAGATGCGCACCGACGTCGTCATACACCTGCACGATATTATAATAGGTGTCCGTGACATAGATTCGGCCCAGCCTGTCGACCGTCAGGCCCATCGGCTTCGCCAGCATGCCTTGATCTTTCATTTCGCCGGCATTGCTGGCATAGGTCAAATACGTGCCGGAAGGCTTGCCGAAACTCGACTTGTACACTCCGTTCATGTTGAAAATCTGGACCCGGCCACCCTCGCTGAGACCACCACCGGCGGTTATCACCTGCCGGTCGACCACCAGGATCTCCTGGGTGACCTCGTTGACGGCCACCCCCATGGGGGAATGGAAAAGCCCGTTGGTACTCCCGGAGCCGCCAAAGGTAAACCGCAAAGCCCCGGACGGGCTGTAAACCTTCACCTTGTCGGCGGCATTATCGACAACATAGACCGAACCCAAGCCGTCAACAGCGATACAGGCAGGTTTCGCAACCTCGCCGTCCCCTTGCCCGAGGCTGAAGAGAAGATTCAGGTCAGGGCCGAAGACCTTGACGTTGTCAGTCGCATCATTACCGACATAAATCCGACCATTGGCGTCGACCGCAACGCTGATCGGCCTGCCGAGACCGGTAATTTCCCCAAGGGTTGCCCCGGTACTGCTGTAGACGGTAACCGAATTTCTGACCGAATCGGCGACATAGACCTTGTCATCCCGGTCCAGCGCCACGGACGCCGGCGATGCCGTCGAGATGGCACGTAACCACGTATAGGCCGGCATCGTCGCAGCGTGCAGCACACCGCCGTTCGCCCAAACCGAGCAGAAGAAACCGATGACAGCAACAAGGACTAATCCTGTTCTATGCTTCATCTTCCCCGCCTCTTGTTGTCCATGCGGCATGTTGTTGTTCACAACTCACGCACCATCCTTCGCGGAATGACACTTGAAGCAGCCGGTCCCAACCGCGGCCCCCGTGGCGCCTGTTCTGATGGTGTCGCTGTTCCATCTGAGCATGTGCGGATAAGGACTGCCGTGCGCCCGGTGGCAGGACAGGCACATCACCACATCGCCGGCCTTGACAACCGAAAGATCCTCCGGGGCGGCGAGGGGAACGGGCTTGCCCACCGGCACCAACGGATCGTACGCCGTGCCGACAACCGCCGCATACTCCCCTGAACTGGGAATCGCATAATCGGTCGGATGCCTGAGCCACGGATCGGTGCCGCCGCCGTTATCCTCCCACACCCCCGCAAAACCCGGCGAATGAAAGGCCGCATGGCAACCGGCACAAAACTTGCCGACGGATTGCGGCGCTTCAAAATCAGACCCGGTACCCTTGTAGTAAATATTGTGGTCATTGGCGCCGGCGGTATACTCCCAATCGTCATCCTCGACGCCGGCCACCGGCGCGCCGCCCATGCCGCCATGGTTGGCAGGGGCACTTAAAAAACGGTACCAGCCGCTGTCGGCCGTTTCCGGATTACCATCCC
>JAOUHH010000037.1 GCA_029865195.1 Desulfobulbaceae bacterium | reverse complement strand
GGCCCTGCAGTTTGAGTATATCGGCCCCATCCCCGGCCATCAGGTCGAGGCCCTGATCGAAACCTTGCGGAACGTGCGCGATTTCAGCAAGGGGCCGGTCCTGGTGCATGTCCTGACCACCAAGGGTAAGGGCTATGCGCCGGCCGAGCGCAATCCCGGAGATTATCATGGGGTCGGGCCCTTTAATATCGAAACCGGCAAGCCTCTGCCGACCCCGCCCGCGCCGCCGAGTTATACCAAGGTTTTTGGCGACACCCTGATCAAGATCGCCACCGAGGACCCACGGGTCGCGGCCATCACCGCCGCCATGCCTGCCGGCACCGGCCTGATCGGCTTCAGCAAAAAATTCCCGGAACGGTTCTTTGACGTCGGCATCGCCGAACAGCATGCGGTGACCTTTGCCGCAGGACTCGCCACCGAGGGCATCCTGCCGGTGGTGGCGGTGTATTCAACCTTTATGCAGCGTGCCCTTGACCAGATCATTCATGATGTCTGCCTGCCCAATCTGCCGGTGGTCTTCGCCCTTGATCGTGGCGGCGTGGTCGGCGATGACGGGCCGACCCATCACGGGGTCTTTGATCTCTCCTTCCTCCGTTTCATCCCCAACCTGACGGTAATGGCGCCCAAGGACGAGAATGAGTTGCAGCACATGCTGTATACCGCCATCCTCCATCCCGGGCCGGTGGCGGTACGCTATCCGCGCGGCTGCGGCACCGGGGTGCAGATGGACGACGAGCTTGCCCGGTTGCCCTTCGGGATGGGCGAGCTGCTGCGGGAGGGCGATGATATGCTGTTGCTGCCGGTGGGTAACCGGGTTGCCGCGGCGATGGAGGCGGCCGAAGGCTTGACGAGGCTGGGGGTGGAGGCGGCGGTGATCAACCCGCGTTTTGTCAACCCGCTGGATGGGGATTTGATCTGTGAATGGGCGGCCAAGACCGGCAAGGTGGTGACCGTCGAGGATAACGTCCGCAAGGGCGGATTCGGCAGTTCGGTGGTGGAGTTGCTCTCCCGGCGCGGGTTGGACGACGTGCGGGTGAGGATTCTCGGCTATCCGGACCGTTTCATGGAGCATGCTTCCCAGGAGCGGCTCTATCAGCTCGGCAAGATCGATGCCGCCGCCATCACCAAGACTGCGCTGGAATTGGCCAACGGCGTGTCGTCAGATTGACGAGAGGCCGCTCGCTTCTGCCGTCAGGTGGTCGAGGCCCCGCTCCTGTTTTTCGGCTTGGCTGAAGACGCTGTTGAGTTTGGCTTCGGCATCGGGAGGCAGGTTGAGAAAACGCATGGAGATGCGTATCGTCTTCGGCGTGTAGTCCGAATTCCTTTTCTGCACGAAAAAGCTGCTTATCACCGAAAAAAGATTGGCGACGGCAACCGGCTCGCCGTTGTCCCCCGACGGGAAGGTGACCGATGCCAATAGCGGCACGGTCCAATCCAACTCCTCTGTCAGTGGTATCTCGCAGAGCATCCCCCCCATGCTGATATTGATGATGGTCGCATCGAGACTGGCCACCCCCTGGGCGAGGTTGGCGACGCTGTCCGGCACGTTGTAGCGGCGGGTATGCCGTAAAAGGGCAGGGTTGCAGGCCCGATTGATAAGATCGGTCAGTGCTTCCGGCGAGCAGGGGGTGATCAGCCGGTGGCCGACGCCTGCCTGGCGGGCCTTGTCAAAGCGGTTGTCGTCGGGGCTGGAGGTAAAGACGATAAAGTTGAGGCGGTGGTTGTCCGGGTCGGATTTGGTTTGTTTGATGAACTTAAACCATTGCTCGTTGCTCGACTCCCAAGAGAAGAGGACGATGTGCTGAGGATCGTTGGCGAGCAGCGCGGTTGCCGAGATGCTGGTCTCCGCCTCGCTTACCTCGGCATCGTTGATGTTGGCGAGGATCATGGTGCGCAGGATTCTGCGTATGCTTGCCGATTGATCGACAATCAGGATTTTTCTCGGCATTGCTCTACCTCAAGTGGCGTTCTTTCCCGGAGGATTGGCGGTTTGCGGATACTTGTGCTTACGCTCCCATGTCATGAGTTACCAGTACTGAATATAGCAGCCTTTGCAGTGAAGGTAAGAGAAAAAAATGGAACTGCGGCAGGTGACGCCTGCAATACCCGTACGGGACGAGGCGGAGAGGTGGTCAAGCAGGCCTGGTCCGCTCCCGCCAGGGCGCGAATTTTACCAGCATGGCCATGCCCGGCAGGGCGATCAGGGTGCAGAGGACGAAAAACCCGAACCAGCCCATCCGTTCGGCGAGAAATCCGGTTGAAGAGGAAATCAGAACCCTGGGGATGCCCATCAGGCTTGAGAGCAGGGCATACTGGGTGGCGGTGAATTTCTTGTTGGTGATCGAGGCCATGAAGGCGACAAAGGCGGCGGTGCCCATGCCGGCGCTCAGGTTTTCAAAGCAGATCACACCGGTGAGGAGCCCCATGTGATAACCGGCCTTGGCGAGAATCGCGAAGCCGGCGGTGGAGAACATCTGCAGGCCCCCGAAGAGCCACAGCGAGCGGTTGATGCCGGTGCGGAGGATGATCGCCCCGCCCAGAAAGGAGCCGATCAGGGTGGCCCAGAAGCCGACGAGTTTCACCACCGCGCCGATCTCGGTCTTGGAAAAGCCCATGTCCAGGTAGAAGGGGGTGGAGAGGGCCACCGCCATGTTGTCGCCGACCTTGTAAAGGATGATGAAGGTGAGCATCCAGATGGCGCCGCTGCGGCTGAAGAAGTCCACAAAGGGGTCGATCACCGATTCACGGAAGTTGACCGGGGCGGCTTCGTGCACCGGCGGCTCCCTGACGATGAGGGTGACCACGATTCCCGGCAGCAGGCAGCAGGCCATGATCAGGAAGACTTGGTGCCAGGCCAGATAATCGGCCAGAATCAGGCCGCCGCCGCTGACGATCAACATGCCCACCCGGTAGCCGTAGATGTAGTAGGAGGAGCCGAGGCCCAGTTCGGCGTCGGTGAGGTCTTCCCGCCGGTATGCATCGATGACGATGTCCTGGGAGGCCGAGAAAAAGGTGATCAGGAAGCCGGCTAGCACGAAAACCGTCACCTGCCCACCGCCGAGGTCGGGGCGGGTCATGCCCATGGCGACGATGGCACAGAACAGGGCGAGTTGGATGGTCAACAGCCATCCCCGGCGGCGACCGAGAAAGGGCAGGGAAAAGCGGTCGAAGATCGGCGCCCAGACGAATTTAAGGGTATAGGGGAGCCCGACCAGCGCCATCAGCCCGATATTTTTGAGGCTCACCCCAGCCTCCTTGGCCCATGCCTGCATCAGGGTGATGGTGATCAGCAAGGGCAGGCCGGAGGCCATGCCCATGGCGAAGGTGACCAAGAACCGTCTGTTCAGGATGCGGCCCAGCAGTGATGTTTGGGTATCTGAATGTTGCATAGGGCCGAACTTATCCTTTTTTCTGAAACTCGCCAACTGTTTAATTTTGTTTAAACATTTATGGGTGTGGGATCGTCTGGGCATTCCATATGGCTGGCCCGGCGGCAGCGGCGCAATATTGACAAACAGTGCCTGCTCGACTATCCTGCATCCCTTTATAAAACCTCTCGGAGAGCGAACCGTGGAACAGTTGATCATGAAGAGCCTCGAAGGCTCCATTGCCGCCAAGAAGGCCTTTGCCGACGAGCAGTTGGAGGAGATTTTGCTGTTGGTGCAGTGGACGGTGGAAGCCCTCAGCAGCGGCAACAAGCTGTTGATCTTCGGCAATGGCGGCAGCGCCGCCGATGCCCAGCACATGGCGGCCGAGTTCGTAAACCGCTTTCTCATCGACCGGCCGCCTCTGGCTGCCATCGCCCTGACCACCGACAGCTCGGTGCTGACCAGCATCGGCAACGATTTCTCCTACGACGATGTCTTCTCCAAGCAGATCCGTGCCCTCGGCAAGCCAGGCGATCTCGCCCTTGGCATCTCCACCAGCGGCAACTCACCCAACGTGATCAACGGCATCGTCGCGGCAAGGGAGATGGGGATGCGCACCGCGGTTCTTACCGGCGGCTCGGGCGGCAAGCTGAAGGCGATCGCCGAACTGACCCTCAATGTCCCCACCAGCCACACCCCGCATATCCAGGAAACCCATCTCTGGGTCGAGCATATGGTCTGTCAGTTGACCGATGAACTGCTCTATGGGGAACTGGCCAAGACCGAGAGCGGTGGCCGGGCATGAACCGACGGCAACCCCTCGATTTCAGCGGGCTCAAGACCTATTCCCTGCACGATCGCTTCAGCAAGGTGACGGTGGAGAATTTCGCCAAGCCGGTGAGCGCGGGGGTTACGGTGGCTGGGCTTCTCGCCTCGTTGCCCGATCAGCTGATGGGGATCGATTTCCCGGAGCTGGTCGAGCGGCTGGCCGCCTGTCATCGGCATAACCGCCCGATCATGATCGGGATGGGCGCGCATGTGATCAAGGTCGGGCTGAATCCCATCCTCATCGATCTCATGGAGCGCGGCATCGTCACCAGCATCGCCCTGAACGGCGCCGGCATCGTTCACGACACCGAGGTGGCGATGGTGGGCCGGACCTCAGAGGAGGTCGGCAACGTGCTCGGCTCCGGCGCCTTCGGCGCGGCCAAGGAAACCGGCGAGGTGGTGAATGCGGCGATCAACCTCGGCGCGGAAAAAGGGCTCGGCATGGGCGAGGCGTTGGGCGATTACCTGCTGGCCAACGGCTACCCCCACAACGACGTCAGTTTGCTGGCCTCGGCGCGCCGGCTCAACGTTCCGGTCACCGTGCATGTGGCGGTGGGCACCGATATCGTCCACATCCACCCCTCTGCCGACGGTGCGGCCATCGGCCGGACCAGTCATCAGGATTTCAAGCTTTTTTGCGGGCTGGTGGCCGACCTTGAAGGCGGCGCCTATTTGAATATCGGTTCGGCGGTGTTGTTGCCCGAGGTGTTCCTGAAGGCCTTGACCGTGGCCAGGAATCTGGGGCACACGGTGAACAACTTCACCACCGCCAATTTTGATTTCATCCGTCATTACCGGCCGATGACCAACGTGGTCAACCGGCCCACCGCCGGTGGCGGCAAGGGGTACAACATCACCGGCCACCATGAGTTGATGGTGCCGTTGCTGGCCGCCGCCCTGCTGGATCGTCTGGCGCGCTGAGGTGAGTCCGTAACCGCGTCTTACCGCTGGGAGGGCGTTTGTCATGCCTCTGTTTGATTTTATCTGTCATGCCTGCGGCAAGGAGTTTGAAATCCTGTTGCTGGGAAAGGACCGGCCCGTCTGCCCCCATTGCCAGAGCAAGGATCTTGAGAAAAAGATGTCCGCCTTTGCCCGTCCCCGCAGTGGTGACGGCGCAGATTCAGCGGGCGGCGGCTCCCGATGCGGCGGGTGTTCCGGCGGCAGTTGCGCCACCTGTCATTGATGTGACGCAGTCCACTACACGCGGGGAAACGGAAGTTTTCCCATTGTTTTTGTAATCGATCAACCTGCCGGGACGGCACGGAGAAGAGTGATAATGAACCAAGATAACAGTCAGCAAGCAGTGGTGCGGCCCGGCAAGGTCTATCTGATCGGCGCCGGCCCCGGCGACCCGACCCTGATCACGGTGAAGGGGCTGGAGCTTCTGAAGCGGGCCGAGGTGGTGGTGTACGATTATCTGGCCTCGCCCAAGCTGCTCAAATTCGCCCCCAAGGAGGCCGAGTTCGTCTATGTGGGCAAGAAGGGCGGCGTCCATCATGCCCATACCCAGGAAGAGATCAACCAGATGCTGGTGGATCATGCCCGGGCCGGGCGGACGGTGGTGCGGCTCAAGGGCGGCGACCCCTTCATCTTCGGCCGGGGCGGCGAGGAACTGGAGGAGCTCTGCAAGTACGGCATCGCTTTCGAGGTGGTGCCGGGCGTGACCTCGGCCACCGCCGCCGCAACCTACGCCGGGGTGCCGATCACCCATCGCGATTACACCTCGTCACTGGCCTTTATCACCGGCCATGAGGACCCCACCAAACAAGGCAGCAATGTCGCCTGGGACAAGATCGCCACCGGCATTGGCACCCTGGTCTTCTACATGGGGATCAAGAACCTGCCCTCCATCGCCGAGAACCTGATCAAAAACGGTCGTGACCCGCAGACCCCGGTGGCGGTGGTGCGTTGGGCATCCACCCCGATTCAGAAATCGGTGGAGGGCACCCTCGCCACCATTGCCGAGGTGGTCAAGGAGGCCGGGATCACGCCGCCGGCGCTGGTGGTGGTGGGCGAGGTGGTCAAGCTCCGCGACAAGATCAACTGGTTTGAGAAGCGGCCGCTGTTCAACAAGCGGATCCTGGTCACTCGCACCCGCGAGCAGGCCAGTGAACTGGTGCGGTTGCTTGAGGATCAGGGCGCTGATTGCGTCGAGGGCGCCACCATCGCCATGGAGCCGCCGGACAGCTGGGACGAGTTGGATGCCGCCCTTGCCCGGATCAGCGACTACCAGTGGCTGGTGTTTTCGAGCATCAACGCCATTCGCTACTTTTTCGGCCGCCTGCGGGAAAAGGGCATGGACAGCCGCGATCTCCGTGGCCCCAAGGTGGCGGCGGTGGGCATCGCCACTGCTGAGGCCCTGCGCGAATACGGCATCCGCGCCGATCTCATCCCCGAGGAGTTTACCGGCGACGGCCTGGCGGCCAGCATGGTGGCGCAGGGTGTGAAGGGCGCAAAGGTGTTGGTGCCTCGCGCCAAGAAGGCCCGCGAGATTCTGCCCGACACCTTGCGCGAGCATGGCGCCGAGGTCGAGGTGGTGACGGTGTACCAGAACGTGCGGCCCAAGGATTACGAGATGGTGCGGGAAGAGCTGGCCAAGGGGGATATCGATATGGTGACCTTCACCAGTTCCTCCACGGTGACCAATTTCCTCGACATGCTCGGCACCGATCGCGAGAAGCTGCTCGCCGGCGTAAAATGCGCCGCCATCGGTCCGATCACCGCCAAGACTGCCGCCAAGCATGGACTGAAGATCGACGTTCAGCCCCCTGTCTATACCATCCCGTCACTGGTTGACGCCATCGTTGCCTTCTACGCTCAGCAATGAGCGGCAGCGCGACATGGGGGATCCCCCTTGTCGCGCTGCTCCCGATTTTCCCACCTGCATGCCATTGTTTATCGATGCCGTTAAGGGCGGTTTGTTGTTATTGCCTAGATCGGATAAATTTTATGGCATATTCGTCTGTTGCCGTGCCGCAGGAAAACTGCTAAGGTGTTTTTGCCTTTGCGACAGGGATATCGCGGCGGCAACACCGATGAGCCTCACCGGATGGGGGGTTGGTCGGATTGTCGCGGCATCATCTGAGGCCTGAGTTGCTCTAAACTCTTTCGGCGACGGTTTGCCACAACCTTTCGGCGGCGCGGCATGCTTCCTGGCAAAATCAAATACATCTTCATCATCTGCCTGGCCGTTGCGGTCGGGTTCCCCGTCGTCAACATCGCTTTCGTTTTCCCTGTTTTTACCAATCTCCTGACCGCCAACACCGAAGACGAGGCGGTACGCCTGGCCCGTCATCTCGCCACCCTCGTCGTCGATCAGGACCGGCAGCTGAAAAACAATGCGCAGATCAAGGCGGCGGTGGGGGATCTCTCCGCCCCGTTCGGTCTTGAAAAGCTCAAGGTTTTTGATCCGTCCGGGGCCATCGTCTACTCCACGGCCCCTGCCGATGTCGGTACCGTTAATACCAGGAGTTATTTCCATGAGATCGTTGCCAAGGGCGGCACCTTCACCAAACTGGTGCGCAAGGATCAGTTGAGCAAGGAAGGGCGCCAGGTCGATGTGGATGTCGTGGAAACCTATGTGCCGATCATGATCGGCCCGACGTTTGTCGGCGCCTTCGAGATCTATTACGACATCACTGATCGTAACAATGCGATGCAGCGGGCCGTGCATCTTGCATCGGCGGTGCCGGTGGCCCTGATGTTTGTTTTTCTGGTTGTCGTCACCTCCCTGCTGGTGAAGATGGATATTGCCACGGTGGGAAGGACTGAGACGACGAAGGGAATCGGGCGGTATCAGTCTCCCTTTTATTTTCTCCTTGTCGCTTCGTTGCTCATCTTTGCCATGGAACTGGTCGTGATGGTCTTACTCTTTCCGGGGCTCAGCCAAGCGAGTCTGGCCGAGGCGGTCATCGATGCCTCCCTGCTGGTGATGATTGTTGCGCCGCTGCTCTATTTCATGCTGGGCAGGCCGCTGGTTATCCATATTCAGCAGCGGCGGGAGGCGGAGAGGGAGCTTGACGAGGCGCGTCATGCCGCCGAGGCGGCCAACCGGGCCAAGAGTGAGTTCCTGGCCAACATGAGTCATGAAATACGGACACCAATGAACGGCATCCTTGGCTTTACCTCCATCCTGTTGGGGTCTGAACTCTCTGATAAACAGCGTAATTTTCTCGATATGATCAAGATCTCCGCCAATCGGTTGATGGCGTTGATCAACGATATCCTTGATCTCTCCAAGATCGAGGCGGGTAAGCTTTCGTTGTTCGAGGAGCCGTTTCGGGTGCGGACGGCGATGGAGTATCTTCTCCGCTCGCATGAGGTTGTCGCCGCCGAGAAGGGGCTGCGCCTGCATTGGCAGGTGGCAGCCGATGTTCCTGAAGAATTGATCGGCGATGTGGGGCGACTTTCGCAGATTATCACCAATCTGGTCGGGAACAGTATCAAGTTCACCGAGAGCGGGGAGGTGGCGGTAAGCGTTACGCTGGAGCAACGTACCGAGGGGAGCGTACTGCTCCATTATGCGGTGTGTGATACCGGTTGCGGCGTTGCCGCCGGCCGGCAGGAGGCGATCTTTGAGACCTTTACCCAGGAGGACGGTTCCAAGACGCGGAAGTATGGCGGCACCGGCTTGGGGCTATCGATCTGTCGCCAGCTTGCACAGATGATGGGCGGCAGTATCTGGATGCATAACAATGCCGCAACCGGAGGGGGGGCAGGGTCAACCTTCCATTTCACCGTTCGGCTGCGCTGTTTCAAGGATGAGAAAGAAGCCAACGTTCAAGATGAGAAGATTGAAGCCGTTCCCGCAGCGCTCCATGTCCTGCTCGCCGAGGATGAATACGTCAGCCGGATGCTGGCCGAGGAGATTCTTACCCATCAGGGCTGGCGGGTGACAGCAGTTGAGAATGGCCTGGATGCCCTGACAGCGGTTGAGGCGGGCGGGATTGATCTATTGCTGACGGATGTGCAGATGCCGGAGATGGACGGCTATGGCCTCACCGCCGCCATTCGTGCGCGAGAGCGTGAAACCGGCGGCCGGCGTCTGCCGGTAATCGCCCTGACGGCCCACGCCATGGCCGGTGACCGTGAAAAATGTCTTGCCGCCGGCATGGATGATTACATTAGCAAGCCCGTACAGACCGAGGAGTTGATGAACGCGGTGGCACGGCGGTTCGAACGCGGCAGGCGTTCTGCGTGAACTAGGCGATTGCGCGGAGGGACGCCTCTGTTGAGCGGATTCTATTCGACGGCAAAGGTGACGGTGTCAACCACGGCGCCGTTTGCATCATGAATCTCGACACTCCAGTTGCCACTCTTGGCATCCAGTTTTTTGTGGGAATAGGTTCGCCAGCGCCACCCTTTTTTGAGCAGTACCGGAATCTTTGCCTGAATGACGCCGTTGTGCTTCCAGACAAAACGTATTGTGGTGTCGGCGCTGATCTGCCGAGCTTCGAGAAAGCAGGAAACCTTGCCGAGGCGTAACGGGAATTTTTCATCCGTTCCGAGCTCCGGCTCCATGGCATCGACATTGGTGCACACCACCAGGCGGGCGATGGTGAACTTGGCCGCCTCTTCTGCCTTGGCGGCGGAGACGAAGCCCAGGGTCACGAGGAGCGCCAGGGTCGCGGCAGAAAGAAAGATTTTTCTCATGGCTCTACTCCTGTCAATCATTATCGTAATGGTGGGGATGTACCCATCATAAGCATGGGGCATGACGATGAGGGCTTGCGGTCCGTTGATAACGCCTCAATTTAACAATATTGAGGCGATTAAACAAGATTTTGCGGTGGTTAGGCTGCAGGACGGGGCGCGGCTGGGTGCGAAAAGTAATGATAAGGCCTGGCGATGGGAATAGAAAAGCCCCGGACGGTTGGCCCGGGGCTTCTTGGCAATCGTGCATGCAAATATTATTTTTGCTTAACGTTTGCAGCGGCAGGACCCTTGGGGCCGTCGACGATGTCAAATGTGACCCGGGCGCCTTCGTCAAGTGATTTGAAACCCTCGGCCTGGATTGCGGTGTGGTGCACGAATACATCGTTGCCGCCGTCCTGGGCGATAAAACCGAATCCTTTGGAATTGTTGAACCATTTTACCGTACCTTCAGCCATTGTATTACTCCTTTGCAGCCCGGACCGTTTTTCAGGACCGTTTGATAATGGTGCCGACCCTCATGCGCCTTGATCGACTGACAGCTCTTGTTTGCATGACGTTATTCCTTGCTCCGGCCGAGTAAGATACGGCAACCTGCAATTTGTTTCTGCAAACAATAGTTCGCAACACGTTCGGGAAACCCTAGCACATAGTTTTTTGAAAGGCGAAGGGTTTTTCTGTCGTCGTATGTTTTGGTTTTTAACGTATGGCGGGGATTGCGAGGGCGAGGCAGTGGATAAGACGGCGGCTTCAGCCTGCCGGGGTAAGCCGCATGCTGATGTCAACCGCCGGGGCCGAGTGGGTGAGGGCGCCGATGGAGATGAGGTCGACGCCGCTTTCGGCAATCGTCCTGACATTGTTGAGCTTGACGCCCCCTGAGGCCTCGAGCAGGGCCTTCCCCTTGGCGATGGCGACGGCCTCACGCAGCTGCGCCGGGTTCATGTTGTCGAGGAGGATCACGTCTACGCCACAGGCAAGACACTCCCTGACCTGGTCGATGCTTTCCGCTTCGACCTCGATTTTCAGGGTGTGGGGGGCCAGGCTCTTGGCACGGGCGACAGCGGCGGTGATTGAGCCGCAGGCGGCGATGTGGTTGTCCTTGATCAGTATCCCGTCGGCGAGGCTGAACCGATGGTTATGGCCGCCCCCCGCCCGCACCGCATATTTTTCGAGAATACGCAGGCCGGGGGTCGTTTTTCTGGTATCGACGATTTTCACCGGCAGAGGGGCAACCGCGGCGACAAAAGCGGCGGTGAGGGTGGCGATGCCGGAGAGGCGTTGGACCAGATTCAGGGCCACCCGTTCCGCTTGCAGGAGATCGGCAACAGCTCCCTTGGCGACGAGGAGGAGGTCGCCGCATCCGACACGGGTGCCGTCGGCTACGGTGTCGGTGACCGTGACGGCCCGATTCTGCGTGGTGAAGACCTGCGCCGCCACAGCCTGCATGCCTGCGGCGACAAAGGATTCCTTGGCGATGAAGCGCGCCTCGCCCTGTTCGTTGCCGGTGAAGATGACGTCGGTGGTGATGTCGCCCGCGCCGATATCCTCGGCCAGAAAATCTTCCAGGGTGCGTTGCAGTAGCAGACGGTTCATTGTGTACCTGCCGAATATCCTTGGCGTTATTTCTTTCTTTTGTCCAGGCAGGCCTGGAGCCGGTCGAAGAGGGTGTTCAGTTCCGGCTTGGTGACCTGGTCGTCGGCGCCGACGGTGACGCCCTTGTTGCGGAGGCCGTCGCTGATCATTGAGGAGAAGAGGATGACCGGGATATTCTCGTATGCGGTCTGTTCCTTGATTTTCAGGCAGAGATGATGGCCGTCCATCCGTGGCATTTCGATGTCGGTGATAACCGCCAGGATCTTGTCGGTAACGGTGCCGTCCTGGCGGAGGCGCTCCAGGTATTCCCAGGCGGCTTGGCCGTCGTTATGGATGATAACCTTGAGTCCGGCCTGTTCCAGGGTGAGTTGCAGTTGATGGCGGATGGTGGAGGAGTCCTCGGCGATGACCACGAGCTTGTCCCTGTCGACACCTGATTGCTCCATCGTCGCGTGGGCCGGTGCGTTTTGGAGATCCATGGAGGGGTCGATGGCGGCGGTTATCTTCTCGAAATCCACCATCTGGATAACCCGGTCATCCATCAGGCAGATGCCGGTGATGCTCTGGTTGTCGGCGAGGATGGCCGGCGGCGAGAGGATCTTGGTCCAGGAGACGCGATGCACCTTGTCCACGCCGTGGGTGGTAAAGCCAAAGGATTTCCCGTTGATCTCAGCTACCACGACAACCCATTTTGCCAAAGCCTCCTCCGAACGGTCAGGCTGGTAGTCGAACCATTTGCAGAGATCGGTGAGGGGGATGGTGTGGTCACGGAGCAGGAAGACACCATCGACGCAATGCGGTGAATCGGGGGTGACGGTGATCTTTTCCGGCATCGCCACGAGTTCCCGCACCTTGGCGGCATTGATGCCGTAATAGGTTTTGGTCGATTTGCCGGAGGCCGGATCGAGCCATTGCAGGTAAAAGGTGATGATTTCGAGTTCGTTGGTGCCCGCTTCGACGAGGATCTTGCTCTGGGTGGCCGCGGTTTGCGCCATGGTGTTCTCTCCGGGGGGATTGAGGTGGGGATGTCCAATAGGGTTTTATACAACGTATCGGAGGAAAGAGCAAATCATCATCATGCGATTATTTATGGTACTGGCTGCCGGATCTGATCGAACAGGCGCGATAGAGCTGTTCCAGCAGGAGCAGGCGCGCCATCTCGTGGGTGAAGGTCATGGCCGACAGGGAGAGGATGCAGTCGGCCGCTTGGCGGATCGACGGGGCAAGCCCCAGCGGCCCACCGATGATGAAGGTGATCTTCCGGCAACCTTGTTCTTCCCATTGTTGCAGGAGGTTCGCCAGCTCCTCGGAGCTTGCCTGGCGGCCGGCGGGGTCAAGGGCGACGATCATGGTCGGCTGGCTGCAACTTGCCAGCAGGCGGTCGGTTTCCTCTTCCTTGATCTTCTTCTCGGATTCGCCGCTGCCCCATTTTTTTTCCTTGAGGATACGGATATCGACCTCCGCATAACGGGCGAGCCGCTTGCAAAAGTCAGCGATGCCGGCGGCGAGGTATGTTTCCTTGGTCTTGCCCAGGAACAGCAGTTCAAAACGCATGGGGAGCCCCGCGTCAGCTTCCGGCTTTTTTCTTGTGCCTTTCGAGCAGTTCCGAAAGCTTGCGCTGGAATCGACCATAATCGGACAGCCTGATCCCGGGGCAGGAGTCCTTGATGGCCGAGAAGTTGGCTTGATCGGTCAGGATGCTCGGGTGCAGCGGCCATTGTCGGCAGCGCCACGGCCTGGCTGGATGGATGGTGCAGCCGTCATGGTAAAAGATGCAATGGCCGTTTTCGACCTGCATCTGGATCACCTTGCCGGTGACCCGCAGGTATTTCTTGATCACCTCTTCCTCGCTCATCTTGAAATACGCGACCATGCGGGCAAGATCTTCAGGGGTGAGGGATACGGTGGTTTCGCCGTGGCAGCAGTGGCCGCAACGACGGCATTGAAAGATTTCCTTTTCCAATGTTGGGAGGCTCCTTGGTCGGGTTACGGATATCCGGACAGGGATGTGTTGATGCGGGTGTTTGTTGGCGATTGGCGCCGAAATGAGTCGTATTGTCCGATTGCATGGTTATTTACAACGATGCAGCGGAGTTGACAATGATTAAAGCGCGATAGCAGCAGATTCTCACTTGCGGGGCGGCTGCAACAGGTCAGGCCGAGCCGGACAGGTCGCCGTAGAGAGTGATGTCGATGCCGTAGATTCTGGCCGCCTCTTTCCATTTGTCGTGGTCCGGGGTCACGAAGAGGATTTTGTCGCTGCCGGGAACCGTCAGCCAGCCGTTGTCGGTGAGTTCGTGTTCCAGTTGCTCGGGTGCCCAGCCGGCGTAACCCAGGGCGAAGAGATAGTGTTTTGGCCCCCTGCCGGCGGCTATTTCGTCGAGGATGCCGGAATCACGGGACATGATGACAGTGTCGCTTACCTGGAGGTATTCCGCGGGCCGGTAATCGGCGGTGTGTAGAAAAAATCCGGCCCCCGGTTCCACCGGGCCGCCCATGTAGATCTGTGGCATCGGTGCGGTCGGGGTCGGCAGGTTGGCGCCCCGCAGGATATCCAACATGCTGATCTCGGCGATGGGTTTGTTGATCACCAGCCCCATGGCTCCGTTGGCATCATGGGCGCACAGGTAGATCACCTGTTCTTGAAAGCGGGGGT
>JAOUHH010000036.1 GCA_029865195.1 Desulfobulbaceae bacterium | reverse complement strand
GCACACCATCCTCGGCGAGGCAGGTTTCCGGCGCGGGTTTGATCTCTACATCCAGCGCCACGACGGGCAGGCGGTGACCTGCGATGATTTCGTCGCGGCCATGAGCGATGCTAGCGGCGTGAACTTGGAGCAGTTCAAGCTCTGGTACAGCCAGGCCGGCACCCCGGAGCTTACCGTCTCAGTCTCCCATGACCCGGTGGCGGCGACCTGTACCCTTGCCGTTGCCCAGCACTGTCCGGCAACCCCGGATCTGCCGGAGAAAAAGCCGATGCATATCCCGCTTGCCGTGCGCCTCATCGGCGACGGCGGCGCGGAGCTGCCGTTGCGGCTTGCGAATGGCAATGGGCTTGTCGACGGCATTCTGCATGTGCGGGAGGCGCGGCAGGAGTTTTGTTTTGCCGATGTCGCGGAAAGGCCCTTGGTATCGTTGCTGCGCAATTTCTCGGCGCCGGTGAAGGTTCGCTATGAGTATGCGGATGAAGAGCTTGCCTATCTCCTCAGCCACGACCGCGACCCCTTTAACCGTTGGGAGGCGGGGCAGCGGCTTGCCAGCCGGGTTATCCTCGGCGTGGCGGACGCTTTGCGGGAGGGGCGCGCAAGCGCGCTCAGCACCTGTTTTGTCGAGGCGTTCCGCGCCCTGCTGGTTGACAGGGAGATCACCGACAAGACCTGTCTGGCCCAGCTTCTCACCCTGCCCGCCGAGGAATATCTGGCCGAACAGATGGCGGTGATCGATGTCGACAACATCCATGCGGCGCGGCAGTTTGTCCGCAGGCAGTTGGCGCGGGAGCTGCGCGAGGAGTTTGTCGCCCTTCATGCCGCCCATCTCGATGCCGGCCCTTGCCGGCTTGGCGCTGTCGCCGCCGGGCGCCGGCGGGTCAAGAATTGTTGTCTTGCCTATCTGGTGAGCCTCGATGAGGCCGAGCAGTACGAATTAGCCCTCGCCCAGTTCCGGGCCAGCGACAACATGACCGACACCATGGGCGGTCTTGTGCCGCTTGCGCACCTGGCAAATTCCTACCGGGAGGGCGCGTTGGCCGCCTTCCATGCGCAATGGCGGCACGACCCGCTGGTGCTGGACAAGTGGTTCGCGGTGCAGGCCACCGCGCCGTTGCCGACCACCCTTGCCGAGGTGCGGCGGCTGCTCGATCACCCCGATTTTTCCATCAGAAATCCCAATAAGGTCCGCTCGCTGATCGGGGCCTTTGCCGGCGGCAACCCGGTCTGCTTTCATGCCAAGGATGGCGCAGGCTATCGGTTTCTGGCCGATAAGGTTCTCGTGCTCGATTCTTTGAATCCGCAGGTGGCGGCACGGATGACGGCGGCGCTCAGCCGCTGGCGCCGGTATGACGAAGGACGGCAGGCGTTGATGCAGGCAGAGCTTGCGAGGATTGCCGCTTCGGCAAGCCTTTCCCGGGATGTCTATGAGGTGGTCTCGAAGAGTTTGCGGTAGGTGTTGGCTCGGGATGGATGTTGCCGACCGTCAGCCGTCGGCTTGGCAAACCTGGTTGCGACCGTTTTCCTTGGCGGCGTAAAGCGCGTTGTCGGCGTTACGGATCAGATCGTCCACGGTCTGGGTTGAGGCGGTCAGATTGGCCACGCCGATACTGATGGTCAGCCATCTTGTTGTTTCAGAGTCGACGGTGAAGGCATGGGCGGCCATGGTCGCCCGTACCCGTTCGGCGAGGATCATCGCTGTTTCCGGCTCGGTTTCCGGGGCGATGACCACAAATTCCTCGCCGCCGAAACGGGCGACGTAATCGTCGGTGCGGACGGTTGTCCGCAAGAGGTCGGATATCTGCTGCAATACGCGGTCGCCGGCCAGATGGCCAAAGGTGTCGTTGATCTTCTTGAAATGGTCGACGTCGATCATGAGCAGGGCCAGGGGTTGCTGGTGGCGGCGGGCATGGGCGATTTCCTGGGTGATCCGCTGCTGGAACATCTGCCGGTTGTAGGCGCCGGTCAGTGGGTCGTGGTAGACCATCTTCTTCAGTTTTTTCGCCATCTCGTTAAAGGCTTCGGTCAGGGCCGCGATTTCGTCGTTGCCGGTAATCCGCAGTGTTTCGTCCGGAAAGGAGCCGCTGGATATCTGGCCGACAACCGCGATGAGTCGTTGTAGCGGCTTGGTGAGATAGGACGCCAGCAGGATGGCGCAGAGGATGCTGATCAGGATGCCGCAGATGAGGATGATCAGGATGTGGAATTTGAGATCAGTAATCTGCGTGGCGATATGTTTGTGGGAGCAGCTGAGAAGGATAGTGCCGAGACGCACCCCGGAGATTTGCACCGGTACAAAGACATCGGCCATGGTGTCGCCGTTGTCGTTTTGATAGTGGCCACTGACACCGGGTTCGCTAGCCTGCAAGGCAGTGGCGAAGCGGTCGCCGGAGCGGATCTTGCCCACCTCGGTGAGCCGGTTGTGCATGAGGATCTTGCCGGTCGGGTCGAGGACCATCGCCTCGGCGACATTTTTCTCCATCATCGCGACGCGGAGGAGGTTGCGCAGGGTCAGGAGGTCCTTGCCGATCATGGCGTTGGTGCAGACATGGGCAAGGTTTTCAGCCAGCGGCAGCATCTGCCGGTGGTATTCCTTATCCATGGTCGCTTCCACATGGCGGGCGATAAAGAAGCCGGTGGCGAGTTGGGTGGCCGCCACCAGGGCCGTGGTCAGGAGGATCAGTTTCAGTTGCAGGGAGAATTTCATTGATGCGGTGATCCTGTTTGCGAAAGTTGATTCCTGAGGGAATCGAAGTCATGATCGCTGGCGCGGATAAATCCTCCCAAGTCCAGTTCTTCCATGATTGCACGGTGTTCCGGCCGGCGCCGGTCGAGTTTGAGAAGGGCGTTGTTGACGAGGGCAATGGTATGCGCGTCGACGCCGGTGCGGGCGGTGAAAACCCAAGTCGGGATTTCCCTGGTGGTGCCGATAATCACCAGCGCATCCGGTGGGATTTCATCGTCCTTGGGTGCGCTGTTTTCCGCAATTTCGTCAAACGAGTAATCGCACAAGGCCCCGGCGTCACCCTGGCCGAGATAGATATTCATGGCGATGGACTCGCAGCTGTCACCGTGTGTGTAGTTCTTCAGGTCTTTCGTCAGGTCGATTCCTTTCTTTTCCAGTAAGGCCTTTGGTGCCAGCCATTTGGCGGTGGAAAAGGGATGGCCGAAAATCATATTCCTGCCGCGCAGGTCCGCGATCTTTTTGATGCCGCTGTCCCAGCGGGTGACGATGACGCCATGATACTGGCTCTTGCCTTGGGGTGTCAGGGCCTTGAGCAGATTGTCGGTATCGTATTTGTCGGACAGTTGCAGGTAGGTGTGGGGTGCCTGAAAGGCGAATTCAGCCTCGCCGAGTTGGATGGTGCGTTTGAATTCCTCGAGGGTGTTGGGGACCACAATCTCCAACTGACGATGTGTTTGTTGTTCGAGGTAGGTACGCAGCGGCTGGGCGTTGTTGAAGGTTTTGACGATGTCGGTGCAGGGTAGGATCGCGATCCTGATTTTGGGCGTGTTTCCTGCGGTCGCGACGTTGGCCGCCGAGATGAAGGCGGCGAGAAGAAAAAGCACAAAGGCGAGCAGATACGCGTTTGAGGGATGGGGTGATGGGGTCTCCCGGTTAGGCATGCTGTTGCTTCTCTTCGGTTGTGGTTGGCCCCGTGGTTGTTTGGTGGAAGTCGGCGGCGGGGCGAATACGTGTATTTCGTTCGTATCGACTCTTATTGTTGAATTGGCCGCTCCTATTATTTAATCAGGCAGCTGTTTTATGCAAGATTTTTCGATAGTTTTACGGGATGGGGCATGGTTTGAAGGGGGATTTCACGGTGCGGGCGGTTACCGTTGCTACGGGTATGCATATCTGTTGGGGGATATACGCCGGGTCGGTATTCGATTGGCTTGGGAGGGGAAATTGCTTGCTGGGTTTTGAGGAGGTTCCTGATGCTCCCCCGCCTCAGGCGGGGGAGCATCAGGGTGCAGGACGCTTAATGACCGCCGCCGGCAATGAGGCCGCTGGCCGCCAAGGTCAGGATGACGGCGGTGGCCAGGCAGATAAAGCCCATCGCCTTGTCGCCACGTGCGAAGAGGCCGGGTACGATGGCCAGGTAGCAGACGATGGTGACGCCGGAGAGGATGGCCACGGGCAGGAAGTTCAGAAAGTCTCCCTTGCCGAGCATGCTCAGCCAGGCCCAGCCGGTGGGGGCATGCGCCTGGTGAAGGAAGTTGCTGTTCATTGCCGCCAGGTAGTCGCCAACCGGCATGTTCCAGTAGGCGGAAACCTGATCCAGTGGGATCACCGGTTCAAGGATCCCGAATACATACAGGGCAAAGGTGACGAACATCAGTGCCAGTCCGGCGAACATGCCTTTTTCGAGGATGGCGGCGTAGAGAAGTTGTTCTTGCGTCGCTTCTTTGGTGATTTCGCTCATGATCTTATATCTCCTTTCAGCGTTAAAAGTCTTAGAGGATGCCCATTGAGGTGAGGGCTTTGTGCATCGCCTTCAAGCCGGCAAAGAGCAGGATACCGATAACCATCCAGCGGATGAAGGAGGGTTTGGCGACCTTCAGCAGCCGCACACCGACAAAGGAGCCGAGCATGATGCCGATCAGGGAGGGGACCACCATCATCGGGATTACGCAGCCCTTGTTCACATAGATCCATGCCGCGGAGGTATCGGTGATGGAGAGAAGGAACTTGGAGGTGGCGACGGAGATCTTGAGCGGCGCACCCATCATCAGGTTAAGGACGGGAACGTTGGCCCAGCCGGCGCCGAGGCCGAACATGCCCGCCATGAAGCCGATGATGATAAAGGTGGCGAGTCCCAAGGGGGTGCGATGTACCTTCCAGTTGATGTCCTGGTTCATCGTGGGTTCATGGTAGATGCCGCAGATGCGCAGGGCGGATGAGAGGTTGTCGGCCGCCGGCACGTCGGGGATGGTGGATTTCTTGGCCGAGAGCATGATGGCCACGATACCGAGGATGGTGCCGCCCAGGCAGAGCTGGACGATGTGGGTGGGCAGGGCCAGGCCGACCATGGCGCCGACGATGGCCATGGTGGACGCGATGAGCGCCACCGGCAGGGCCAGGCGCAGGTTGGCCAGGTTGGCCTTGAGCAGGCCTGGACCGGCGGCCAAGGCGCCGCAGAGGGCTACCAGCAGGCCGGTGCCGCGAACAAAGTCGAGGTGGAACGGGAAGAAGCCGCTGATGATCGGCACGAAAAGAACGCCGCCGCCAACTCCGCCGAGAACGGCGATGATGCCCATCACAAAGGTTACCACCAGAAGAATCAGGGGCCATTTCCACCAGCCGGCGCCGTCAACCTCCGGCACCATCGGAACCTCGGTGATCACCTCGCTGGCCACGGCCCAGGCCGGGCTCAGCAGCACAGCGCAAACGATGGAGACCATGAACATCTCCGCCTTTTTTTTGATTTTTTCCAGCATTTGTGTTTCCTCCTCTATCCCGAAAGACATTGAATAAATGTGGTAAATATAAAACAAATCAATATGTTGTCGTTGGTTGTGACTGGTCGTCTCATCGCCGCCGGCCCGGTGCATGCCGGGCGTGGTGAGGGGCGTGTCACGAAAATCAATGGTGCTATCCATAATGCTCCCGCAAGGGGGTGTCAAGGAAAAACTGTTCACTTCTGAAACGGCGGCGTTGCGTATCGCAACACCGTATCGGGAGGGGGAGGAGTTTGGCCGGGCGTGATGATCGGATGTGCACTATGCGGGGTAGGACGTCAGGGCCGGGGCGAGGGCGGAGAGTTGTTTTGGGAAGGCGGCATAAGCAAAGGCGCCTGTTGCAGGCGCCTTTGCTTAGATGAAGCAGTATCTAGGTTTGTGGGGCGAGGGTTTATCGCCGGTTTGCCGAGTGGCAGATCAGGATGGGGCAGGTTGCGTAACCGATTACCCTTTCGGTGACACTCCCCATCAGTAGTTTGGTCAAACCCTTGCGGCCATGAGAACCCATGACGATCACTTCGGCCTGTAACGCTTCGGCCAAGCCGACGATGGCTTCATGGGGTTCACCCTCCCGGACAAAGGTTTCGACGGCAACGCCTGCGGACGCTGCCTCCTCGGCCACCTTGGCCAGAATATTTTTGGCCTCGCCGGTCAGTTGATTGACCATCTCCGGCGCCAGCGCCACGAACTCGTCGTTGGTGTAAACGGCCACGGCCGCGAAGAGTTTCCCTCGCCGCTCCCTGGCGATTTCGATAGCCCGTGCCGCCGCCATCTCGCCAAACTTGGAGCCGTCGGTGACCAGCAGGATGTTATTCCAGGCAATCCTGCTTTTTTCCGGAACCACCAGCACATCCTTGTTGGTATGGCCGATAACCCGCGCGGCAACCGCCCCCACCAGCTCCCTTTCCAAGGGATGTCTTCCCTTGCGGCCGATCACGATCAGGTCACAGTTTTCATCCTCGGCGACATGGACGATCTGTTCGTAAGGTTCCCCTTGCTCCAGGTTGGTGAGGATGTGTACCCCTTCCCTGTGGGCAATCGCCTTGGCCTCGGCGAGGATCCGTTCGCCCGGGCCGGTGATGGTTTCCTTGGCATCGGGGATGCCGATCAGCTCAAGATCGCCGGCATAGGTCGGAACCACCGCCAGCACCTTGATCCAGCTCTTGTCCTCCCTGGCAAGCTGGCTTGCCAGGGAGAGAGCTGATTGTGCCGAACTGGAGCCGTCATAGGCCACCAGGATTTTCCGGTATTTAGCCATGCATCAAGGCCTCTTCGGCCCGCTTGCTTTTCCGGTCGGCGGAGATGCCCTTGACCATGGCGACGGTGATGATCAGGCCGGCGGTGCCAAGAGCGGCGACCAGCGACCAGAAGCTCACCTGGTTGAGGATGTTGGCGGTCTGCGGATCAAGGGGCGAGCGCAGGCCAAGGTCGGCAAGATAGCCGGGGATCTTGGAGCCGCGGCTGATCGAGACGATCATCATCGTGGCGGCCATAACCACCTTGATCATGTAGTCCTTGACGTAGGTGGTGCCGAGGGCGCCGAGCTGCACGCCGATCAGCGAGGTGGCGAGAATGAGCAGGGTGAGGCGGATATCGATCAGTCCGCTCAGGCCCCACTGGATGGAGCCCCAGGCACCCATGCAGAAGGCGATACCAAGTTCCGTGGCGCTAGCAACCACCGCCGAGGCGCCGATCACATAGATCATGCCGGGAACGCCGATGAAGCCACCAACCGCGATGGTGGCGGCGAGCATGCCGGTGGCGAGACCGACGGGAATGGTGACCCAGGCGGAGATCCGTACCTTGGCGACCTTGAAGTTCATCATCGGCGGCAGGTTGATTTTCTGCATCTTCTGGGCAAGTTTCGGGGTCTCGTTGCCGGTGGCGCTGCCGCCCTTGGCAAGCTTCCGGGCGTCATAGCTGACATAGCCGCCCACCAGGATCAGGATGATAACGAAGACCACGCTGACGTACAGGTTGGAACCGGCATTGCCCCAGTGGTTGAGGATGTATTTCTGGATCTGGACGCCGATCTGCACGCCGATGATGGCGGTGCAGGCCATGGTCAGGGCCAGCTTGATATCAACCTGGCCGTACTTCCAGCGCTTGTAGGTTCCGATCATCGCCTTGGGGAACTTGTGGCACATGTTGCTGGCCACCGCCACCGCGCCGGGCGCGCCGAGGGACATCATCGCCGGGGTAAGGACGAAGGCGCCGCCCGAGCCGATGAAGCCGCTCAACAGGCCGCCGACCAGGCCGACGATCAGCAGCGAGATCATCTTGTTGGGGGTCATATCCATGAACATGATCGATACTTCCTTGATCACCCCTTCGCCGGCATGCTTGTCCAGGCTGACCAGCACCTTTTTGTTGAGGCGGATGTCTTCCGGCTGCATGGCCGCGCCCAGGGTGAGGGTTTGCAATTCCTCGGTGGCATCCTTTTGGAGCACTACGGTACGCTCGGCGGCGTTCATCTCGATGAATTTGCCCTTGAGCATGTCGGTTGGGGGGCCCGCGCCTCCGCCGGCAAGGGCCGTGGTCGCCAAGGGAAGCATGAACAGCGAAACAATGATTGCGACTATGAACCTCTTCATTTTATGTAAATCTCCTTAAGATATGGATGTGTTTTCGTTGGTTTGGCAATGTTTATTTTTTTGCTTCCAGTCCGAACACGCTCAGCAGGTTGCTGGCAAAGGCGCCGTGGATAAAGGAAAAGAAAAACGCCGTGCCCACCGGGTACCAGGTGTAGGCGCCGCCCTTGGTGAAGGTGGTGGTGATCAGTTGCTCGTTTTTGAAAAGGTACACGTAGGCCGTAAGGGAAATCGCGCCGTACACCAGGGTGGACAGGTACGGTTTGGATTTGGCGCCGTGTCCGGCCGGGTGCGGTTGTTTCGTTTCGGCACCGAGCATCTCCTTGGCGGTTTTGTGTTCGCCGGCTTCGGCGAAGGCGGCCGCGCTCATCGTTTTGTCGAAGTTTGTCATGGTCATGATCTCTCTATTACTCCTTCTAGATTGATAAATGTTGTACTTGCAGTTGCTGGTCAGGCCGGTTTTGCATACATGACCACCGGGCAATGCAGCATCTGCTTTAAATTTTCGGAAAGCGAGGGTTCGTGAGACTTCCTGCCCTTGGGGTCGCCCAGGCCGCTCAGGACGACGCAGACGATATCCCTTCTTTTCTCAACGTATCGAATCAGATCCTGTTCCGGGTCGTCCTCGGCAAAAACCGGTTGATAGGCAACCCCCATCTCCTGCATCCGTTCCTGAAAAGAGCCGATGATCTTTTCGTCGCGACCTGCCCGGTCACCGTCATCGGCGGGGGGCTGGAAGAGATGGACGATCTCCAGGTTCGCCTCCATGCGCTGCCCAAGATTCAGGGCGGCGCGGATGGTGCCGCTGTTGAGGTCCTGTTCTCCGACGCCAAGCAGGATTTTTTTGTTTACGGTCTTTGCCGAGGTCATGAACTGACCGGCGGTCTCGAATTCCCCCGCCTCGGCAAAGGTCGCCGCGCACATAGCCTCCTCGATCCGTTTGAAAATGTTTGCCAAGTTGATCATCTGCTTTCTGTCGATCAATAAGTAACTTATGACCGGGCGCGGGCTGACTTGGCACCCATCTTGGCCGCGTCGGCTACACAACTGCCGGTTTGCTGCCAGCAGGTTTGTTCCGCATGTCTGTCGGTCTTGGCAAATTCGCGGGCAGTTGTGTGCTCGTTTGCCTCTGCAAAGGTGACGGCAGCCATGATCTTGTCAAACATGGACAGTCTTTTATGCATAATCTTCCTCCCCGTACTCTAAGGTTTCAGTTAGTAAAACTTGGTTATCAAAATGCATTTGCATACGTATGAGCGGTAGTGCTTGGTGCCGGGAGGTCACTGCAAATGGTGTGCCGTACTGTGTTTTTGGAAGAAAAGCTTGTGAAAACAATATGTTGTCTGTGTGGCGCATTTTGTGACAAGTGTTGCGGTTTTGCAACATTGAAAAAAATTACCAATAGCTAATGGCGTAAATTCAAGAAGATGAGGGTGTTGTTACAATGGAAAACAACATGTTGCATTATGCAACGACTAGACTTTTGCGGGGGGGGGCGGTATATTGCCGGGGCAAGGCGGCCGACAAAAATAGCGGAGGCGTTCGTGTGATAAAAACTGCGTTAAAACAGATTGATATGGGATGCGCATGATCCAGTTCGGCATCCGTAAAAAAATCACCTACGGCTTCTATCTGCTGCTGACCATCATGGTTGGCGCCACTATCCTCACCTATGGGATCATCAACCAGATTGAGGAAAAGGTGGCGTTTGTCGAGATTATCGAGGATTTTTTCAACGCGACCCTTGAGGTGCGGCGCTTCGAAAAGAATTATTTTCTTTATCGCCAGGAAAAGGATTTTCATGAAAATCAACTCTACTGGCAGAAACTGAAGGACTTGTTCGACAACAAGAGCACAGTGCTGGGGGAGATCGTCTCGCAAGCGGATTTGGCGCGTCTGTCCGGCACCATTGACAGTTATCAGCGCTCGATGCAGCAGCTGCATGTCTGTGTCAATGAACAACCAAAAGACGCGCATTGGTCTCTGGATAGAGAGACGGAAAGCGCGCGACAAGCGGACCTTGAGGCGCAGGTGCGCGAAACCGGTCAGCGGCTTACCGCCTTTGCCGAACAAACCAGGTTGGCGGAAAAGGAAGAGATCAGGAGAAAGTTGAAGACCACCCGGGAGGTGCTGGTGGTCACCTGCCTCTCGTTGTTTGTGTCGGTGATGTTCATCGCCGCCTTCCTTGGCCGCAAGGTGGTCAGTTCCCTCAAGATTCTGGAGGGCCACACCAAGATTATTTCCCAGGGGGATTTTGTTGAGATCGCGGTCCACGACAGCGAACACGAGATCCGTTCCCTGCTGACCGCCTTCAACCGGATGAGCAAGGAGCTCCAGACCCGGCAGCAGCAGCTGGTGCAGTCGGAGAAGTTGGCGGCCCTCGGCACGCTTTTGTCCGGGGTGGCCCATGAGCTGAACAATCCACTTTCCAATATCTCCACCTCGGCGCAGATTTTGGCCGAGGAGATCGAGGAGGGGGACATTGAGTTCAAGAAAAGCCTTATCGGTCAGATCGAGGGCCAGGCCGACAAGGCGCGGGACATCGTCCGCACCCTGCTGGAGTTTTCCCGGATCAGGGAATTCAGCAAGCAGAGGCTGCGGTTGCGCAAGCTGATCGACGACACCATCCCCCTGATCCGCGGCCAGGTGCCCAGCGAGGTGGAGATCGCGATCGAGATCCCCGATGATCTCGACCTCTTTGCCGACAAGCAGCGCATCCAGCAGGTCTTTCTGAACCTGATCAAGAACGGGGTGGACGCCATCGGTCGTCAGGGTCATATCTGGATTTCCGCGCGGGCGACCGAAAGGGGCGACAGCAAGGGGGAGGTGGAGATCATGATCGAGGACGACGGCCCCGGCATCGACCCCGACGAGGTCAAAAAGATATTCGACCCATTTTTCACCACCAAGGACGTGGGAAAAGGGTCGGGACTTGGCTTGTTTGTGGTTCATGATATCGTCGACTGGCATGGGGGCACCATCAACGTCGACAGCCGCCCCGATGTGGGAACCACCTTCACCATCTGGCTTCCCGGCGAATGATAAGGATAACGCGACATGATTGAAATAAGCACCGAAATACCGGAACTTCTGGTCGTCGATGACGAGGAGATCGCCCTCAACAACCTTCGCCACGTCTTGAAGAAAGAGGGCTACGGCGTCACCACCAGCCAGAGCGGACCGCGGGCTCTGCATCTGCTTGACGAGCGCGCCTTCGATCTGATCCTGACCGATCTCAAGATGGCCAAGGTGGACGGGATGCAGATCCTGCGCAAGGCCAAGGAACTGCATCCCGATACCGAGGTGATCATGATCACCGGCTATGCCACCGTGGATTCGGCCATCGAGGCGATGAAGGCGGGCGCCTATCACTATGTGGCCAAGCCTTACAAGTTCGAAGAGGTGCGGAAGGTGGTGGGCGAGGCGCTTGAGAAAACGCGCCTCAAGAAGGAAAACCTCAAGCTGCGCGAACACCTCAAGGTATTCCGCGGCGGCAACCGTCTGATCACCGACAATGCGCGGATGAAGAAGCTGCTGGAGACCGCCCGGCAGGTCGCCACCTCCGACAGCAACGTGGTGGTTTGCGGCGAATCTGGAACCGGCAAGGAGCTGCTGGCCCGTTTTGTCCACTCCTGCAGCAACCGCAGCAAGGGGCCGATGATGTCGATCAACTGCGGGGCGTTTCAGGAGGAACTGCTCGCCAACGAGCTGTTCGGCCACGAGAAAGGGGCCTACACCGGCGCCAATGAGACCAAGAAGGGGCTGGTGGAGATGGCCGACGGCGGCACCCTTTTTCTGGATGAGATTACCGAGATGTCTTTGGCCATGCAGGTCAAGCTGCTGCGGGTCATCCAGGAGAAGGAGGTGATGCGGGTGGGCGGCACCCAGCCGATCCGGGTGGACGTTCGCTTCATCTCGGCCACCAATCGCAACCTGCAGGAGGAGGTCAAGTTGGGCCATTTCCGGCAAGACCTCTTCTTCCGGATCAACGTCATCAATCTCGGGATTCCGCCGTTGGCCGACCGGAAGGACGATATCCCCCTGCTCATCCAGCATTTCATCCAGAAATACGGCGCCCTGATGAACAAGGAGATCAAGAGCGCCGATCCCGAGGTGCTGGATATCCTCATGCAGTACGATTTCCCCGGCAACGTTCGCGAACTGGAAAACATCATCGAGCGCGGGGTCGCCCTGGCCAAGGAAGACACCATTGAGACCGGCCATCTGCCGGAAGACCTGCGCGGCACCTGTCTCTATACCTTCCGCAAGAAAAGCGGCGTCATCCCCACCTTGGCCGATCAGGAAAAGGCCTATGTCGAGTGGGTGCTGCGGGAGACCGGCGAAAACAAGACCCTCGCCGCCCAGGCCCTGGGCATTGATCGGGTTTCCCTCTGGCGCAAGATGAAGAAGTACGGCATCGAGTGATCCCCGCCGATGTGCGCCAAGGGGCTTGAGGCGCGGCGGCAAATGTGCGACACTTTGGCTGATGGGGGGGGCGGGTGTCTTCGCGCAGACAAACTGTCGTCCGGTGCTGACCGGCGGCGTTTTTTAATCTTGGCATGACGAGCGGGTCGGGGAGGGGCAGCATGGATATCTCGAAGGCGATCGCCCAGATGAAAAAAAGACCGGGCTTTGCCGAGAATGTCGGCATGGTGCTGGTGCATAACGGCGTGGTGCGGGCCTGGTCGCGCGCGGACAAGTCCGAGGTGGTGGCGTTGGAGGTTTGCCCCGATCAGCGGCTGCTGCAGGATCTGCGCGAGGAATATCTCAAGCGGCCGGGGATCTTCGATATCGAGATCATGGCCAAGCATGGCCGCTTCCAGCCCGGCGACGATCTCCTCTTCATCATCGTCGCCGGCGATATCCGCGAGAACGTCAAGCCGGTGCTCTCGGAGCTGCTTGACCGGATCAAGTCCGAGGCGCTCACCAAGCGTGAGATCAGGGCCGGGGAGTAAGGGGGCGCCGGCGCGCGCTTAAGCCTTGAAAATCCGGTCGCTTTAAGGTACATAGCATTGGTTTCGGCCGTTGGCGGCCGATGCGGTATCCTCAGTTATTATTTCAGTGTGGGAGAATTACCATGTACAGCGCGTCCGACCTGCGGAAGGGTTTGAAGATCAGTATTGACGGCGAGCCCTATATCATCACCGATTTTTCGTTCGCCAAGCCGGGCAAGGGGCAGGCGCTCTACCGCTGCCGCATCCGCAATATGATCACCGGCAACGCCTCCGACCGTACCTACCGTTCCAACGATAAGTTTGAAAAGGCGCCCCTGGAGGAGCGGACCATGCAGTTCCTCTATGAGCAGGGCGGCGAGTATCACTTCATGGACAACCGTAACTACGAGCAGATCGTCCTCACCAAGGAACAGCTGGGCGACACCATCAACTTCCTGATGGACAACATGGATGTCGAGGTGCTGCTCTTTGCCGACCGCGCCATCGGTGTCACCCCGCCCACCTTTGTGGAGCTCTTCGTCACCAAGGCCGATCCGTGGGTCAAGGGCGATACCAGTGGCAGCGACACCAAGCCGGTTACCGTCGAGACCGGCTACGTGCTGCAGGTCCCGCCCTTCATCGAAGAGGGCGAGAAGATCCAGATCGACACCCGCACCGGCGATTACGTCACCCGGGTCAAGGCCTGATCCGGACCATGGTTCCCGCCCGCGTCCTGCGGCAACGGGCCGCCCTTTTTCAGTCTATCCGCACCTTTTTTACCGACCGGGGCTATCTCGAAGTGGATACCCCGGTCCGGATCCCCGCCCCGGCCCCGGAAGCGTATATCGATCCGGAGCCGGCCGGCGACTGGTATCTCCAGACCTCGCCGGAACTCTGCATGAAGCGGCTGCTCGCCGCCGGTTTCCCGGAAATATTCCAGATCTGCAAATGCTTTCGCCGTCATGAGCGCGGCGACCGTCACCTGCCCGAGTTCACCATGCTCGAATGGTACCGGCGTGGCCGTGACTATCGCGACCTGATGGACGATTGCGAGGCGTTGTTGCCTTTTGTGGCCGGCCGGTTGGGGGGTGGTGCGACGATTACGGCGGGCGGGACGACGGTCTCCCTGGCGGCGCCATG
>JAOUHH010000035.1 GCA_029865195.1 Desulfobulbaceae bacterium | reverse complement strand
GAAGAGATGCTCCTGACTGACGTACTCGTCGCGCATCTCGCCGGCCAGCTTGAAGGCGTGGTCCAAAACGTTCTTGAGCTTGAGCGAGAGATAGACCTGATTGAAGCCGGAGCCGCTCACCTTGGGCACCTTGGTCAGCAGCTTGTCGGTTTCGGCGAGGAGCAGACCGGGCTGGACGCCGAGCCGCTGCAGTACAGGCACCACCACCCCGTCGCTCTGGGCCAGGAGCGCGTGCAAAAGGTGCTCGCCCTGGATCTCCTGGTGACCGCTGGTCTCGGCCAGCCGCTGCGCCTCCTGGATGACCTCTTGGGATTTCATGGTCAACTTGTCGAATTGCATGTGCTGCTCACCTCCGCGAGGACGTTCATCGAAAGAGCCGGCAGATGCCGACTTGACCCAAACGGTAAGCGCGCCGCCCCCCCGTGTCAAGCCGACCGCATGCTCCCGCCGCCATAACAATAATTTCCCTGAAACATTTGATGCCAAAATCATCAAATTATTTATACTGACGAACAGGCCCTTCACCCCATGAAGCCCAAGGGTTGGCACGGCGCTGCCCGTAGGGCGGCTACAAATCACTAAAGAGAATTACATGCAAGAACTCACCAACCCTTTGGGATTTCCCTTCTGGCTGCACATCGGCCTTACCATCCTCTGCGGCGGTATCATCGGCCTTGAGCGGCAACTGCGCGGCAAACCCGCCGGCATCCGCACCAGCATCCTCATCTGCCTGGGCACCCAGACCTTTATCAGCCTGTCGGTGGCCCTCAATATCGGCAATGCCGCCTACGATCCTTCCCGGGTGCTGGGGCAGGTGGTCACTGGTATCGGCTTCATCGGCGCTGGTGTGATCATGGGCAAGGAGGGGGCGGTAAAGGGGGTGACCTCGGCGGCGATCATCTGGATGCTGGCCGCCATCGGCTCCGCCATCGGCCTGGGTTATCTGGTCATGGCCGCTACCCTGACCATGATGACGGTGGGGGTCTTGATCGGGGTGGAGCTGCTGGAGGCAAGCTTCCGCAAGCTGCGCCAGGGCGTGCATGCCCGTTATCACCGGGGTGACAGTGATGAGGGCGAGGAGTAACAGGCCTCAATTCTGATCAAGCCTCGCAGTGCGCGCAATAAAAAAAAGGAGCCGGGAATTCCCGGCTCCTTTTTTTGTTCATTCCATCTTTTGGGCGGCAGGAGGTCCCGCCGCCCGATGCCGGTCACTTAAAACGGCATCCGGAAGTTGATGGTGGCGGTCTGGTTGAGATAATCCTCGCGGCCGTCGACGTCGTACTTGGCAGTGACCGTGATGCCGTTGGCATTCAGGATCTCAAGCCCGATCCCGCCTGTCAGCACCAGCGGCGAGGGATCAAGCCCCTGGGTGACAAAGGCCGGACCGCCGCCGGTAAAGGTGGAGGTCACCGACGCCTGGCTGGCCATCAGGTCATAGCCGGCGCCCAGATGCCCGGTCAGCTTCATCCGGTCGTTGAGGGCATACCCCAGCTTCCCGCCCATGGAAAGAATCAGGGAATCCTCGTTGTTCTTGTCCATGTGCAGGTTGATCGCCCCGGCCCCGGTTTCGGTATAGTCCTCCACGCTCACATAGCTGTACTGGGCGCGCAGGGTCGAGGCCAAGGTGGTTTTTTCGTTCAGCCGGTAGCGGTGTTCGAGCTCCCCGTCAAGCATGGTATGCCAACTCGTATAATCGCCGCTGGCGATCCGGTCCAGGCCGCCGAACTGGATATGGCGGGTGGATTCGTTGTCGTTGATGCCGAAACCGGCCTGCAGATTCAGGCTGGTGGCGTCGGAAAGCCGGTCCGTCGCATACAGGCTGACCTGATAGGTGTCGATCTTGAGATTGTTGCGGGTGACCGGGGAGTCGCCATCGACATCCCCCTTGGCAAAGGAGAGGGCCGCACCCAATCGCCACTGCGGGTTCACCTGGCCATCCGCCCCCATGGCCAGACCATAGCTGTCGGCGGTATAGCCGACCACCCCCTTGCGCTCGTTCTGATCGGTCCAGGAATAGAAGGGCTGTGCCCAGACCACCCGGTCCTTGAAGAGCGGGGCGCCCGAGGAAAGCCCGTTCCGGCCGCCCATCTGCCCATGCACCACCTTGGCCCCGCCGCCACCGGCAAGGCCAAGCGCCACCTGGGCGCCGCCACCGGCCAATCCGGGCATGAGCTGGCTTACGGCGGCGGCGACCTCTTCGCTGGTGCCGAGTGCGCCGAAGGCGTCCAGCACCGTCTGCATGTCACCGGAGGTGCCGGCGGTTTGAATGGCGTCAAGGGCGGTGGCAACCCCGCTCGCGGCCGGCGACACCGTGCCGCCGCGCACCGCCTCGGCAAAGGTCAGCCCCTGCACCGTGGTCAGGTCGATCTGGTTGCCGTTGACCGCGCCGGTGAAATTCCACATGGCGCTGTTATCGGTGACGGTGAGCGTGCCGGCGGTGAGGGTGTCGGCGGTAAGCACACCGGTCAGCACGTCGCCGTTGGCCAGGGTGTTGCCGGAGCTGACATTGACGTCGATCTTGTTGCTGGCGGAAAGGTCGGCAATGCCGGCTACCACCAGCTTGCCGTAGTTGGTGAGGCTTGCGGCGCCGGTCCGGAACACGCCGGCCGTGCTCTGGGTGTAGTTGCCGGTGATGGTGGCGGTAGTCCCGGCCGCCACCGACAGGATGCCGGCGTTGGTTACCGCGCTGGCGGCGGTGACGCCGTGGGCCATATTGAAGACCCCGCCGCTGTTGATGTTGAAGGCGCCGACGTTAAAGGTGTTCTCGGTGGTGAAGGTGCCGTTCACGTTCACCGTGGCGAACTCGCCGCCGGTCACCGCGCCGGTGATGCGACCGGCCGTGCCGTTGAGGTTCAGGGTGCTCGGAACAAGTTCCACCGTGCCAGCAAGTTCCACCGCCCCGTCCAGCAGGCCGGTGTTGGTGATGGTGAATGACTCCCAGGGACTGCTGACAAAGATGGCGTAGTCGCCGCCGGTGATGGTGCCGGAGTTGCTGATACCGCCGGCGAGGATGCTGCTGCCCTGAACGGCAATACCCGTGTTCGCACCGGTGATGGTGCCGGAGTTGCTGATACCGCCCGTGATCTCGCTTTGGGAGATCATGATGCCCGCCGAACCCGTGCCGTTGATCTGCCCCCCGACATTGTTGGTGATTCCGCCAAGGGTGCTGCTGACCGCATAGATGCCGGCAGGGCCCGAGATGGTACCGGCGTTGGTGATAAGTCCCGTCACCTCACTTTCGGAAAGGTAGATGCCGCCTGACCCGGAACTGGTTGCCAAGATAGAAGCGCCCGCATAGTTGCTGATGGAGCCAACGGTACTGCTGTTGCCGAGATAGAGGCCGTAGTATGCGCCGAGGATATTGCCGCTGTTCTTGATGGCGCCGGTAACGGTACTGCTCTGCAGATAGATGCCGGCCGAGCTGTTGCCCTCAATGGTCCGGCCGGTCATGTTGACGATATCGGCGATGACGTTGCCGGACTCGCTGACTTCGCCGATCACGCTGTTGAAGATATTGAGACCCCGCTGGCCGCCGGTGATGGTGCCGTTATTGCTGATCCCGCCGGCAACGATGCTGCTGTTGCCCACCAGGATACCGGTCTGATTGCCGGTGATGGAGCCGCCCGCCGCGTTCAGGATGCTCCCGGCAATGGTGCTGCCGCTGACAACAACAATGCCGGTGTCGCCCTGAATGGTCCCGGAGTTGCTGATATCGCCCGTAACCTCGCTGTCGGCCAGATAGATGCCGGCCGAACTGGAGCCCTGGATGGTGCCGCCCGTGTTGGTGATGGAGCCGATGGTGCTGCCGCTACCGATATAGAGGCCGTAGTATTGGCCGAGGATATTGCCGCTGTTCTTGATAGCGCCGGTAACGGTACTGCTCTGCAGGTAGATGCCGGCCGAAGACGTACCCCTAATGGTGCGGCCGGCCAAATTGACGATATCGGCGATGACGTTGCCGGACTCGCTGACTTCGCCGATCACGCTGTTATAGATATTGATACCCCGCTGGCCGCCGGTGATGGTGCCGTTATTGCTGATCCCGCCGGCAACGATGCTGCTGTTGCCCACCAGGATACCGGTCTGATTGCCGGTGATGAAGCCGCCCGCCGCGTTCTGGATACTCCCGGCGATGGTGCTGCTGGTGACAAGGATGCCGGTGGAGCCATCAATGGTCCCGGAGTTGCTGATATCGCCGCTCATCGCACCGCCGACGATAGCGATGGCTGCACTCGCGGAGGCAGAAATGGTTGCGTCCGCGTTGTTGGTGATACTACCGATGCTGCCACCGCCGAGGATGCCGTAATTGGTGCCGTGGATCTGGCCGCTGTTGGTGATGCTCCCGGCAACAACAGTATTGGTGACATTGACCCCGATAGTCCCGCCGGTAATATTACCGGAACTGGTGACGACGAGGCTCTCTTCACCTATAAGATAGTATGGGCCGGGGGCCACGGCGGTAATGGTGGTTGTCACCGCCATTGCCGGGCTGACCAGCAACGGGGGGACAGCGGTGGCGGAGAGGCAGGCGGCGGCGATGAGTTGGTGGAGTTTGCGGCGGTGGTAGCGTTTTGCCATGGGGGGCTCCTACAAAATTGAATTGACGACAATCCTGCAAGAAATAAGTTGCACCTCTTAACAGAGTTGAAAAACGCTAACACGCCGACGGTCGGCACCGCCATAGAAATCAATTGCCCAAATCATAATTTTTCAAGGCCCGAAAACGGTGGCGACAAAACCCCTTTCTTTGCGTATCATGGGTCGATTCGCGGCCCCGTTTTCATCTTTCCGCAACCCCGCAGATGGTGGCGCATGAACAAGACGACGACAACGCAACAGAGCCCGCCCGAAATGGCGGCCATGACCGAGGCGGACCGCCTGCTTGCCGCCGGAAACCCGGCGGCCGCCGAAGGCGTCTACCGGCGCCTGCTCGTTGCCGCGCCCGATTTCCACCCGGCTTGGCACGCCCTGGGCCTCCTCGCCTGCCGGTTCGGCAAGCTGCCCCTGGCCGCGGACCTGATCGGCAAGGCCGTTGCCATCGACAACGGCGTGGCCCTCTATCACCGCAATCTCTGCGAAATCCGCCGCCGCCTGGGCCGCCTTGCCGAGGCGATCACCGCCGGCGAACAGGCAACGACTATCGCCCCCAACGACCGCGACGCCCACTACAACCTGGGCCTGGCCTACACCGACAGCGGCAGGCAAGAAGAAGCGAGCCGCTGTTACCGCCGCGCCCTGGAGCTGACCCCCGATCACAACCTCTCCTGGAATAACCTGGGCGCGTCTTTGGAGAAGCTCGGCGACAAGGCCGGGGCCGAGGAGGCCTACGCCCGCGCCATCGCCATCGCTCCCGGCCATGCCGAAGCGCAGAACAACCTGGGCGCCATCTACAGCGAGCAAGGGCGGCTTGCCGAGGCGTGCCGCGCCTTCGAGGCCGCCATTGCCGCCCGGCCCGATTTTGTCGAGGCGCACTACAACCTCTCCTCGCTCAAGAACTACACCCCCGGCGATCCACATCTCGCCGCCCTGGAAACCGTGGCAACGCAAGCCATCCCCCTGCCGGTCCCGGCCCGCGTCCGCTACAACTTCGCCCTCGGCAAGGCCAGGGAGGATGTGGGCGATTACGACCGGGCCTTTGCCGCCTACGCCGAAGGCAACCGGCTGCAGCACGACCTGCAGCCCTACGACGAGGCGCAGGCCGAGGCCATCTGCGCGCGAATCAAGGAGGTTTTTGACCGGGATTTTCTGGCCAAGACGCCGAGCCCGGCCGCCTGCGGCCAGGCCGACAAAACGCCGGTGTTCATCGTCGGCATGCCCCGCTCCGGCACGACCCTCATCGAACATATTCTCGCCAGCCACCCCTCCGTATACGGCGCCGGCGAGCTTATCGACCTGCACGAGGTGATCCACGCCGCGCCGGGGGCGATCAAGGGCCAACCCTTCACCGCCTGGGCGCCGCGACTGACGGATGCCGAGCTTGCGGCCATGGGCGACCGCTACCTGCAACGTGTCTGGCGGTTGCGACCCGAAGCCCGATACATCACCGACAAGATGCCGGCCAACTTTTTCTATATCGGCCTGCTCCGCCGGATGCTGCCCGGCGCACGGATCATCCATGCCGTGCGCGACCCCATGGACTCCTGCTTCTCCTGCTTCACCAGACTCTTCAACGACACCATGGCCTTTGCCTACGATCTGGACACCCTGGGCCGTTATTATGTACGGTATACGCAACTCATGGGCCACTGGCACGAACTCCTGCCGGCGGGGGCGATCCTCGATGTGCGCTACGAGGAGATGGTGGCCGACGTGGAGGGGCAGACCAGGCGGATGCTCGCCCACCTCGACCTGCCGTGGGACGACGCCTGCCTGGCCTTCTACAACAACCGGCGTCCGGTCAAAACCGCCAGCGTGGCCCAGGTGCGCCGGCCGATCTACACCACCTCGGTTGCCCGCTGGCAGCGCTTCGCCCCGCATCTGGGCCGGCTGCTGGATATCGTCAAAGATTACCGCGTGCAAGACTGATCACGCGCAAAGGCTTCTCCATGCCCCGCGACTTCACCCTGCCCCCCGAACCCATCGTGCCGGAGAACCCCGCCCGGCCCCAGCGGCTTTCACCACCGCAGGCCATGGCCCTGGCCGGCCAGTTGCAGGCGCAGGGGCGGCTGCAGGAATCCGAGGCGATTCTCCGCCAGATCCTGCAGGCAGAGCCAAATCATGCCCAGGCCCTGCATCTGCTCGGGGTCATCGCCCACCAGGCCGGGCAGCCGGGGCTTGCCATCGATCTGATCGAAAAAGCGATCCGGCAGGATGGACGGCAAGCCCTGTTCCATGCCAACCTCGGCGAGATGTACCGGCAACAGGGCGATCTCGACCGGGCGATCCGCCACGGTCGGGAAGCGGTAGCGCTGGACGCTATGCTGGCTGCTGCCCACAGCAATCTCGGCATCGCCTATTACGACAACCGCGAATACGAACGGGCCGAGGCATGTCAGCGGCTGGCACTGAAGATCAGCCCCGGACTGGCCTGCGCCCTGAACAACATGGGCAGCCTGATGCGGGAACGCAAAAAGATCCCGGAGGCCATCGACTATTACCGACAGGCCGCCGCCAAGGCGCCCAACTACCTCGAACCGCTTAACAACCTGGGCGCGGTGCTGGTGACCGAAGAACGGGCCGACGAGGCGCTGGAGGTACTGGCCAAGGCCCTCTCCCAGAACCCGCAATACGCCGACGCCCACTGCAACATCGGCTTCGCCCTCAAGGCGCTCGAACAACCCGAGCAGGCTTATCAACATTTCCAGACCGCCCTGCAGCTGAAGCCGACCTACGCCGAGGCGTACATCGGCATCGGCCGGATTCATCAGGAACAACACAACCTCCCCGAGGCGGAACGTGCCGGCCTGAAGGCGATTGAGCTGGCCCCGGACAAGGCCGAGGCGCACAGCCTGCTGGGCGCCATCTACACCGAGATGGACCAAACCGCGGAGGCGCTGGCCTGCTTTGACCGGGCCCTGGCCCTTGACCCGGAACTCTCCTCGGCCCTGCTGGGCAAGGGCCATCTCTGCCTGGAGATGGGCGATCTCGCGGCCGCCGAACAGTTTTTCCGCCAGGATTTAAGCAACCCCGGCGGCGACAAGTTGGGGGCGCGGTTTCATCTCACGCAGGCCCGAAAGGTCCGCCCCGATGACGACAACATGGCGGCCCTGGTTGCAGCCGGCAGGGAGATAGCTGGCCTGCCGGCCACCAAAAGGCTCTCCCTCCACTTTGCCCTGGGCAAGTGCTATGACGATACCGGCGATTACCAGCGGGCCATGCACCATTACCAGGAGGGATGCCGGCTAAAGCGAAGCAAGATCAACTATGACCCCGTTGCCCAGGCAGACATCTTCAGCCGGATCATCGAATCCCTCAGCCAGCCTGCCGTCGATGGCCTGCACGGGATGGGCGACCTATCCGAACTGCCCATCTTCGTCCTCGGCATGCCCCGCTCCGGCACCACCCTCACCGAACAGATCCTCGCCAGCCATCCGTTCGTGCTCGGCGGCGGCGAGCTGCCGGACCTGCTCGCCATCGCCCACCGCCCCCTGGGCACCGGCGCCGATTTCCCTGACAACCTGCGGCATCTCACCCCGGAAACCCTCGCCGCCTGGGGTACGGATTACATCGCCGGACTCAGGAGACGCGCCCCCGCCGCCCGCCGCATCACCGACAAGATGCCCGGTAACTTCATGGTGGTGGGGCTGATCCACCTCATGCTCCCCAACGCCCGGATCGTGCATGTCAACCGCAACCCGGTGGACACCTGCCTCTCCTGCTTCACCCGGCTGTTCCACCACGGCCAGGAACAAACCTACGACCTGACCGAACTCGGCCGCTATTACCGCCAGTACAACCGCCTGATGGCGCACTGGCGCGACATCCTGCCGCCCGGGGCGTTCCTGGACCTCCGCTACGAGGAACTGGTGGCCGACACGGAAACCCAGAGCCGCCGGCTGCTCGATTTCTGCGGCCTGCCATGGGACGACGCCTGCCTGGCCTTCCACGCCACCGAGCGAAAAGTCCGCACCGCCAGCATCACCCAGGTGCGTCAGCCCATCTATACCACCTCAGTGGAACGCTGGCGGCGGTACGGCAACACCCTGGCGCCGCTGCTCGACGCGCTGGGCGATCTGGTCCCGGCGCCATGAGTATCGCAAGCCGCACCCTGTCCCTGCTCCTTGCCCTGCTGACCACCCTTGCCGGCTGCGTCGACCTGTCGCCGTCACTGCGCCGCGACCATGCCGCCCAGTTGGCGGCCGCCGCCGGCTGGCAGCGCGTCCGGTTGCCCACCGACCGTTTTGTGCTGACCGGCTACCTGCCCACAACCATCCCGGCCGACAACCAGACCCTCACCGTCTATATCGAAGGCGACGGCCTCGCCTGGATAACCGGCTCGGTCGTCTCGCTGGACCCCACCCCCATCAACCCCGTCGGGCTTGCCCTGGCCCTGCGGCAGCCGCAGGGTGCCGCCGCCTACCTCGCCCGCCCCTGTCAGTACGTGGAAGGCCCGGACGCCAAGGGCTGTTCGACCGAATACTGGACCGACCGGCGTTTTGCCCCGGAGGTGGTGGCGGCCACCGATCAGGCGATCGACCAACTCAAGGAACGGTGCCATGCCCGGCAGCTCGTCCTGGTGGGATACTCGGGCGGCGGGGCGGTGGCGACCCTGGTCGCGGCCCGCCGCCGGGACGTGACGCTCCTGGTCACCGTGGCCGGCAACCTCGACCACCGGACCTGGACGACGCAACACCACGCCACCCCCCTGTCCGGGTCGCTGAACCCGGCCGATGCCTGGCAAGAGCTGCAGGATGTGCCGCAGATCCATTTTGTCGGCGGCAAGGACCGGGTGGTCGGCCGGGAGGTCGCGACGGCATACGCCAGCCGTTTCCCGGCTAACCGCCGCCCGAAGATACAGGTGGTGCCGGCATTCGACCACACATGCTGCTGGCCGGAGCAATGGCCGGAACTTTTCAGACAGGCAACCGACTGACCGGCCGCCCCGTTTTTCAAACCTTACGCTGCGTAACATCGACCGCCATGCCCGTTTTTCAACTCACCACCGAACTCCTCTTCCCGCCGCCGGAGCTGGCCCGCGACGACGGCCTGCTGGCGGTGGGCGGCGATCTCTCGCCGGAGCGCCTCATCCTTGCCTACAGCCAGGGGATCTTCCCCTGGTACTCGGCAGGCGAGCCCATCCTCTGGTGGTCGCCCTCGCCGCGCCTGATCCTGATCCCGCAAAACTTTCACTGCTCCAAACGGCTGGCCCGGCAGATCCGGCAGGGTGAGTACCAAACCCGCTTCGACACCGCGTTTCGCGAGGTGATCAGCCACTGCGCCGGGGTGCGGCGGGCGAGCGACAACGGCACCTGGATCGTCCCGGAAATGATCGAGGCTTACTGCCGGTTGCATGAGTTGGGCTTTGCCCATTCGGTGGAGTGCTGGAGAGGAGAGGATCTGGTCGGGGGACTGTACGGGGTCTCGCTGGGGGGGACCTTTTTTGGCGAGTCGATGTTTTCCCTGGCCCCCAACAGCTCCAAGATCGCCCTGGCCGCCCTCTGCCGGCGGCTTGCCGACTGGGACTTCGACCTCATCGACTGCCAGATGAAAACCGCCCACCTCCTCCGCCTCGGCGCCGAGGAGATCGACGGCAACGAATTTGCCACCCGCCTGACCGCAAGCCTTGCCAAACCGACCCGACGCAAACCATGGCGCGAACCGGCCGCCGCTGCCATCCGGCAATAATCGCCGCACCCCGCAACGCCGCGCCGGACATCATTTTCAGCCTGTTGATCTTCACCCTTGACTTCCCGTCCCGCCGATGTTTTTATCTTGGGCGAGCATTTATTTGCATCATCATTTATAATGGCCGGCCGGTAATCGCCAATCAATACCGTTAACGCCATCCCGCAATGCTTTACAGGTCGGTTTCTGGCCACCAAGGCCTCGGAACCGGTAATTTTTTCAAGGAGAGAGAAATGTGCAGGTTAGCATTAAAAACCGCCTCTGACCCCTTCTCGCCCTACAGCGTCCTCACCGCCATGGAGGCGATGCAGGAAGGGTACGACGGCAGCGGCCTGGGCCTCCTGCTGCGCGGCCTCAACTTCGCCGACTACGGCTACCGCTCGGGCGACCCGATCCTGTCGGGCATCGCCCACACCGAGGCGGCCATGCACCGGCTGAACGGCTTCATGCAGAACAACGGCTTCGAGCTGAAATACGATCACGAGTTCGACACCGATCTGCGCGAGATCGAGGCCAAGGATCGCTTCAAATACTTCCTGCAGGTCTACAAGCTGCCCACCGCCTGGAGCAATTTCGACCAGGAGGAGATCGAGAAACATCTGATGCTCACCCGCCTCGCCCTGCGCAAGGACGGCGAGGAGCACGGCGACGACCTCACCGTTTTCTCCCTCTGGCCAGACGTGGCGATGATCAAGGAAGTGGGCTGGCCGCTCGCGGTTGGCGACGCGCTTGGTCTCAACGACGGTCGGATCAAGGCCCGGGTCTGCATGGCCCAGGGCCGCCAGAACACCAACTGGGGCATCAACCTCTACGCCTGTCATCCCTTCTTCATCCAGGGCATCGGCTCGATGACCAACGGCGAGAACACCGCCTTCCTGCCGATCAAGGAATGGCTGCTGGGGATGAAGGAGCCGGGCTACCTGGGCTACCAGTCCGACTCCGAGGTTTTCACCCACATCCTCCATTACGCGCTCAAGAAATTGAAGCTGCCGCTGGAGGCGTACAAACACATCATCACCCCGTTGAACACCAAGGAACTGGCCGCCCACCCGCAGGGCGACTTCCTCAGAGGGCTGCGCGACGTCTGCCGGCGGCTGATCATCGACGGCCCCAACTGCGTCATCGCCTCGCTGCCCGACGAAACCTGCATGATGGTCATGGACCGCAAGAAGATGCGCCCCGGCACGGTCGGCGGCAAGCCCGGCGAGTGGGCGATGGCCTCCGAGATGTGCGGGGTCGACGCGATGATCCCGGACCGGGACCGCTCTCAGGATTTCCAACCCATGCGTGAACACACCGTTATTGTACCTCCAGACAGAAAGGAGCTGAAGATATGGTCGCAACTCGATCCTTATCCGTTAACCCACGCAGCCTGACCTATCACGATCTGCCCTGGATTGTCCAGCATCGTGAAGACCGCTGCACCCTGTGCGGCCGCTGCACCTCCGTCTGCCCCACCGGCGCGATCTACCTGACCTACCGGCGGCAGCGGCTGCCGAAGATGGCGCTCAACACCAGCGAACGGGGCAACTCCTTCCGCACCTTTGTCGGCATCCGCCAGCACACCGATCTCGGCCACCGCTGCATCGGCTGCGGGATGTGCGCCATGGCCTGCCCCAACGAGGCCATCGGTCCGCAGCCCAACGCCAACGACGAGCGGGCCAAGTTCCTCGACACCGAGAAGGGGGAGCCTGCCAAGCGCGGCGGCCGCCGGAACTCGCGGGAGAGCATCCTCGACCAGATCATCTTCAACCGGATCTCCATGCTCACCGATCCGGCCCTGGATGCCGGTCGCCACGAGTTCTACATGAACACCCTCCTCGGCCGGGTTCTGCCCCCCGAGGAATACCTGCGCCGCCAGGCGGCCGGGGAATGGATCCCGCCCACCCGCGAGATCTTCCCCTTCATCATCGGCTCCATGTCCTTCGGCGCCCTGTCACCCAACATGTGGCTGGGCCTCCTGCAGGGCGTGGCGTATCTAAACGAGGTGATGGGCATCCCGGTGGTGATGGCCACCGGTGAGGGCGGCTGCCCGCCCTGGGTCCTGCGGAGCCCGTTCCTCAAATACATCATCCTCCAGATCGCCTCCGGCTATTTCGGCTGGGACGAGATCATCCGGGCGCTGCCCGAGATGCAGTGCGATCCGGCCGCCATCGAGATCAAGTACGGCCAGGGCGCCAAGCCCGGCGACGGCGGCCTGTTGATGTGGTTCAAGGTTTCCAAGCTCATCGCCCGGTTGCGCGGCGTGCCGCAGGGGGTTGACCTGCCCTCGCCGCCGGTGCACCAGACCCTCTACTCCATCGAGGAGTCGGTGATGAAGATGATCCAGACCATGTCTACGGCCTGGAACTTCCGGGTGCCGGTCTATCCGAAGATCTCCGGCTCCACCTCGGCGAAATCGGTGCTCAACAACCTGGTCAGGAACCCCTATGCCTCGGCATTGCTCATCGACGGCATCGACGGCGGCACCGGTGCGGCCTACAACGTCTCCATGGACGCCACCGGCCACCACATCGCCTCCAACCTGCGCGAGTGCTATCTCGATCTGGCCGCTCAGGGCAAGCAGAACGAGATCCCCCTCTTTGCCGCGGGCGGCGTCGGCAAGAACGGCAACGTCACCCAGAACGGCATGGCGCTGATCATGCTGGGCGCCTCCGGTGTGCACATGGGCAAGTACATCATGCAGGCGGCGGCCGGCTGTCTCGGCAGCGAGCGCAACCGCTGCAACGTCTGCAACATCGGCATCTGCCCCAAGGGCATCACCAGCCAGGACCCCAAGCTGTACCGGCGGCTGGACCCGGATACCGTGGCGCAGCGGGTGGTGGACACCTTCATGGCCATCGACACCGAGATGAAGAAGATCATGGCGCCATTGGGCCGCTCCCAGAGCCTGCCCATCGGCATGTCCGACGCCATCGGCATCGCCGATGCCGCCGCCGCCGAACGCCTTAAGATCAGATATATCTGCTAAGCACTTTTCAACTGAGGGTACATCGTGAGCAACGCAACTCAGGAAGCGATAGTTGTCAAAGGTCTGGACGAGAACGGCCAGCGGATCAGCTCCAAGCAGTACGTGGAGATGGTCCAGGAAGCGATCAAGTCCTCCAACAATCTTGTTCTTGAAACCTACGGCCAGCACAACGTCGGCGGCAGGCTTCTGCACGCAAGCGGCTCGGTGCATCTCACCGTGCGCGGTCCGGCCGGACAGCGCCTCGGCTGCATGGGCCAGCCCGCCACCACCATCGTCTGCGAAGGCCCGGCCTCGGACGACGTCGGCTACCTGAACATCGGCGCCGACATCGTTGTCCGTGGCGACGCCACCAACGGCGTCTGTAACGCCATGGCCCAGGGCCGGGTGATGATCGGCGGCTCCATCGGCGCCCGCGGTCTGACCATGACCAAGTGGAACCCCGACTACGTCCGCCCCGAGCTGTGGGTGCTGGGTTCCACCGGCGACACCTTTGCCGAGTTCAACTGCGGCGGCATCGGCGTGGTCTGCGGCGTCGAGGCCAAGAACCCGAAGAACGTCCTCGGCTACCGGCCCTGCGTCGGCATGGTCGGCGGCTGGATCTACTACCGGGGCGAAACCGACGGCTCCTTCTCCAAGACCAACGTCCGCGAGATCGAGCCCAGCGACGAGCAGTGGCAGTGGCTGATGGAGCGGATGCCCGGCTACCTTGACTCCATCAAGCGGCCGGAGTTGTTGAAAACCCTGTCGGTGCGGGGAGATTGGAAGATCCTGATGGCGATCACCCCGCAGGAGCGGGCGCTGATGTTCAGCGGCCCGATGCCCATGGCCCAGTTCCGCAACAATATCTGGAACCCGGCCTTCGCCGGCCCCGACGCCCCACGCGGGGGCGACCCCTT
>JAOUHH010000255.1 GCA_029865195.1 Desulfobulbaceae bacterium | reverse complement strand
ATGAGCAAGCCGACGGCGAGATACTCGAAGGCGTCCGTTACGGTGACAAAAACGGGGCCGGCGGCTCCTTCTATGATCGCACCGGCAAGAATCTGGGCTCCGCATTTATCCGTTCACCCGTGCCGGTAGGCCGGGTTTCCTCCAATTTCACCAAGCGCCGCAAGCATCCGGTCCTCGGTGTGGTTCGCCCCCATCTCGGGGTTGATCTAGCCGCGCCGGTTGGCACCCCGATCATGGCCGCCGCCGCCGGCAAGGTCTCTTTCGTCGGCGCCAAGGGCGGCTTCGGCAAACAGATCGTACTCCGTCACCGCAACGGTTACCGCACTTACTACGGCCATCTGTCGCGGTTCAAATCCGGCCTCAAGCAAGGACAGACGGTGAAACAAAAAGAGATCATCGGCTATGTCGGCTCCACCGGCATGTCCACCGGCCCGCATCTTGACTACCGGCTGTCCCAGAAAAACGTCTTTGTAAATCCGTTCGCCCTGCAGTTCGTTCCCAAGTCGCGCATCAGCAAAAAGGCGATGCCACGCTTCCAGGAACAGACCGAACTCTATGCCGAACTCCTTGATCAGACGCCCGCCAAGCGTGTCCTGCTGGTGCGACAAATGTTGCTGCAACCGGATCAGCGCATCGCCCTGATGTAATCCCCATTCCGTTGCAATGCCCTCCTCCCCCTTTAATATCGTACTCGTGGAGCCGGAGATTCCGCCCAACACCGGCACCATCGCCCGGTTGTGCGGAGCCACCGATTCGATACTCCACCTGGTGCGCCCCTTGGGCTTTTCAACCGATGACAGGTATCTGAAACGGGCCGGCCTCGATTACTGGCAGTTTGTCAAGATCGTGTACTGGGAGAGCTTTGACGAATTCCTGGAGGCACAGGATGAAGGGCGGCTCCATTTCTTCACCACCAAGGTCGACCTTGCCTACACCGAGATAGCCTACCGGCCCGGTGATTTTTTCGTTTTCGGCAAGGAGACAAAGGGGTTGCCGGAGGAGATCATCAACCTCTACCGTGACCGCTGCCGCACCATCCCCATGTTCAACCCCAACATCAGAAGCCTCAACCTCGGCGTCTCGGCCGGGATCGTTCTCTACGAGGCCCTCCGTCAGAGTCCTCCCTCCGCTGCCTGACCCTTCAAGCCTTACCTTTTCGTCGCCGCAGTGCCCGGATTGTCGCAAATTTTACAATTTCGGCAGTGGCGATGATTTGCGTAACACACTGGAAAATCGATCTTTCTTTGACAATTCGCCCCATGGCATGGATTTGGCTATCAGGGGATGACAGAAAGGATGTTCCATGCCAAAGAAACTCAAATTCGGGGAGAAACAATCATGGCCAAAAAGAATGTGGAGGAGTTTTTAATTGCCGGCGGCGAAAGCCAGGAGATGCGCAACAGGTACGACGCGATCAGGCCCATGGACGAATTCGTGTCCACGGCTGTTGCCGACGGCTTTGATTTTACCGCCGAGGAACTGGAGGCGGTGTTGAAGGAATCAGGGGATTCCTTCGACCTGATCGGCAACCCGGCCAAACGCCAGATATGGTGGAAATAGAATCCCTTTAACTCAGGCCAACAGCACCTGATAGATGGCAAGCAGGGCAAAAATGCCGAAGATGGCGCTGAAGGCGGCGTAAAGGGCGACGGTGGCGAGAGCCATCTTCTACACCCTGGCACCGTAAACCCGCTTCATGGAGAGAAACAGGTAGACAACGGTAGTCGCCAGCGCCAGACCGAAGCCCGCTGGCTTGTGCAGCAGATAGAGGGGCAGGAACAGCATGTCGCGCAGGAAGGAAAACGACATCAGGTGCAGACAGAAGATCAGGTGCTCCACGTAATACCGTTTCTTGGCAACAAAGATGACCTTGAAAACAAAGGCATAGATGAAAATAGCCAGAAACAGCAACAGGGATATCTTGTTGTTCAGCTGCTGGTTGATGCTCCGGTAAAACAACTCATCCGCCAACCCGCCGAGGAGCTGCTGCTTGGCCTGCAAGGCGGGCAGCAGCCGCCCGGTGAAATCGAACTTGAGCAGCAGGCGGATATCCAGCAAGGCCGCCTTGTCAAAGAAGGAGAAGCTGAAGAAATAGAGCATGCTCAGGGCAAGATAAAGCCTGATCGGGCGGATGTAAGGCTTCTTCCGGCCGAGCAGGTACTCCGCGGTGAGTCGGCCGGGCCTGGTCACCAGCAACTGCAGGGTTTTGAAGATCTTGGCGTCGATGTGGGTGATCTGGTAAATGATCTCGCGGGAATAGTGGGCCAGGGCAAATTCATGCCGGTGATGGATCTTTTCCCCACAATCGTAACAGTATATGCCGACCAGTGCCTCGCCGCAGGAGGCGCACCGCTTGTTTTTCTGTTCTACTGGCAAGGTTCATCTCCTCATGATATGCATGCGACACGGCTCAATTTCAGCCGTTCACGGAAACGACATCTTACCAGTTCCAAGGGCCGATCGCCAGATCGACCTGTCCTGACACGGAGTTACCCCAAGTAGCGCGGAAGATCCGCCTTACTTGGGGTGATAGTCGAGGATCCGCTTGCCGGCCGCCGCCGGTTCGATGCCGAGCCCATGGGCGATCTCGCTCCAGCTTTGCCCTTTCTTGCGGTGAAGGTCGACCAGGCTACGTGGTTGTGTTTTGCTGGCCTGGGCGAGCAACAACACCACGGCGGCCTCCTTGACATCGAGCCCGTCCGCCCGCAAGGCGGCAACAGAGGCTGGGGACACCGCGAAAAAATCCGCTATCATCTTTTCGGCAACCAGCCCCCCACCCTGCCGTGTGCCTATCCCCGACTTGATGGCGGCAAGAAGCGGATTGCCCTTGCCGGCCGATGCCATTTTCGGTTCGGAGAGGATGGCCTGCCACGTCTTATTGTTGCGCCGTTGGTCAAGTAACGCCTGAGGCGCGCTGCCGCTCGCCTTGGCGATGTAATGGCCAATCAACAGATCATTCTCATCCATCCCCCCTTGCATCTTCAGCATCACCACCTCCCGCTTGGGAATGGCGAAGTACTTCGAAATCAGGCTGTTGAAGGTGGTCGCGAGGAGATACTCGTCTGCGGCGAATTTGGCGGATGGATTGTAGTCGCGCTCCCGGAAACAGTGGCAACCGGTAGCGGATTCCGCCGCCACCAACCGGGGCAAGCAACCCAAGAAAACAAGGGATATGAAGAGGAAAACAAAATTTTTCCGTGACGACGATACAGGCATGGCTCCTCACCGGAAATCGTTTGACTAGGTGGACACATTTGCCCCGAACAACCTTCATAAAAATACGGTTTGCCGGATCGCGCCTTGATCCAGGTCAAGCGGGGGGCATTTTTATGGCGGCTTGCTTGGTTGCTCGGAAAAGAAAACAGAGGCCGCTTGTGATGTTCGACGGAGTCGGTCTACTATGTGGGCATAAGGAGCGGCCGTATCGCCGATGCGCATCGGCATCCTCCTCGACCATTCCCTTCGCAAAGAGGGCTTATTAATATGCAGCAAGCCAAACCCTTGAGTCGACTGCACGGGCTTTCAAGCCTCGTCGGCAATACGCCGCTCCTGGCAATCGCCATGGAATACCGAGGGAGACGACGCACCCTCTACGCCAAGGCCGAATACCTGAACATGACCGGCAGCATCAAGGACCGCATGGCCTACAACATCATGGCCAGGGGCTATGCCGGCGGCGCGCTCATCCCCGGCGCGCCGATCATCGAGGTG
>JAOUHH010000254.1 GCA_029865195.1 Desulfobulbaceae bacterium | reverse complement strand
TGCCGAACTGGACGAAAACAAGTTCCGGCAGGTGCTGGAGGTGAACCTGGTCGGTGTTTTCCAGGTGATCAAGGCGGCGGTGCCCATTTTCAAGCGGCAGGGGACGGGCGGCCATATCGTCATCAACAGTTCCAAGAACGTCTTTGACCCCGGCGCGGCATTCGGTGCCTACAGCGCCTCGAAGGCGGGGGCGCATCAGCTGGGCAAGATTGCCGCCCTGGAGCTTGCCGCCAACGGTGTCCGGGTGAACATGATCAACCCGGACGCGGTGTTTGACGCCGAGGAGGTCAGTTCCGGCCTCTGGGATGTGATCGGGCCGGATCGGATGCGGTCACGAAATCTTGACCCGGCAGGGCTGAAGGAATATTATCGGCAACGGAATCTGTTGAAGACCGAGGTTTTGGCCGATCATGTCGGCAACGCGGTGGTTTTTTTCGCCTCGGAGCAGACCCCCACCACCGGCGCCACCCTGCCGGTGGATGGGGGTATCGCCGCCGCCTTTCCACGTTGATTCATTTTTAGGGACGAGATATGGCAGAGATCAAGAGTACCATGGAAAAGGTTATGGAGCGGCTCGCCGCGATGGACAGCGCCGCCGGACCGGACGAGTTGCTGGCCGATGAGAAGAAAAAAGAGGGCATGCGCCTTGCCGCCGCCTTCCTGCGCGGCGAGGAGGTAAATCTTACCGATGGCCTTGCTGGCCAGTCGGAGGTGGTAAGGAAAGCGCAGGTTGCCGGGCAGGTGCAGGCCTTTTTGCGCAATATCGTCCTGCCTCGGGAAGAGGCGCAGCAGAAACAGGCGGAGCGGGCCATGCAGGGGTTGCTCACCGTTGGCCACGCCGATGCCGAACTGGTTGCGGTTTTTGGCGAGTTGAAGACGGTGCTTGATCGCTATCTGGCGCAGCGGAATCAGATCCGGCAGCAGCTGCAGGATTATTTTTCACAACAGTTGGGGCAGTTGCAGGCCAAGGGCGGGATGGGCATGAAGATCCGGCCGGAGCAGCATCCGAAATACCAGGAAGAGTGGCAGCGCGCCATGGGTGAGCTCGATAATCAATATGGGCGGGCGCTGGTGCAGTATAAGGAACTGGTGCAAAAGCGGTTGACGATGTAGGATGGTATCAATGTCGCAACCAGGGGAGGCCTTGGAATGGAAATCATAATCTTGCTCGATCTTGACGAAACAGACGCCGCCGATCATCCGACCATCGCCAAGCGTTTTCAGGACTGGTATGCCGAAGGCGCCGAGGTTCGCTATGACAAATTATGTTTTGGCGGCCTCACCCCCCTTGCGCCGCCGGTCCGCTACCGGGTCGATCTGGGGCAGGTGGATGCGTTGACCTCCATCCGGGACCTGCATGCCCGTTTGCACCGGTTCGGGGTCAAGGTGTTTGTCCATTTTCTCCATTAGCAAGACAATACGGGCGTTGCCGTGACCAAGACCGACCATCCCCTCGCCGCGATCCGTCGCACCCTCCGGCGTCGCAAACTTGACGCCTTGCTTGTCGGTCAGCCCCAGAATCGGCGTTACTTGAGCGGCTACACCGCCGCTGACACCTCGATCAACGAAAGTTCCGGGGTGTTGTTGATCCCGGCCGTGGGCGATCCCCTTCTCTTTACCGATTCCCGGTTTGATTTGCAGGCCGTGGCCGAGGCGACGGGGTTCGAGGTGCGCCTCTATCCCCGTGGCCTCCTCGCGTTGCTCGAAACGGTGTTGCCAAAGCTCAAGATCCGGCGGCTCGCTTTCGAGAGTCATTATCTTCTCCATGCCACCTTTCAAAAGCTCGCCAAGATGGCTGCCCGGCAGCGGGTTGAGCTGGTGCCGTTCACCGACCTGGTGGAACGGCTGCGGGTAAGAAAGAGTGCGGCGGAATTGGCCGCGATCGAGCAGTCGGTGCGGCTCAACGAAGAGGTTTTTCTGGAAATCTACCGGGGGCTGCGGCCGGGGATGAGCGAGCGGCAGGTGGCGCATGCGATCGAAAATTGCATGCGGCGGAAAGGCGCCTCCGGACCGAGTTTCGACACCATGGTCGCCTCCGGTCCCAACGGCGCCTTGCCACATGCCGTGCCTTCGGAGCGGCTGCTGCGGGAAGGGGAGCCGATCGTCATCGACATGGGGTTGGTGCTTGCCGGTTATTGTTCCGACATGACCCGGACCGTGGTGCTGGGGACCCCTGACGAGAAGACCGTTGTCCTGATCCGGCTGGTCAGAAGGGCGCAACTTGCCGGGCTGGCCGCGCTCAAGGCCGGGGTGACCGGCCGGGAGGTGGACCGGGCCGCCCGGGCGATCATCGCTGCAGGTGGGTATGGCAATCGATTCGGCCACGGCCTGGGCCACGGTGTCGGTTTGGCCGTTCATGAAGCGCCTTCCCTCAACAAACGTTACCGCCGCAGGCTTGCGGCCGGCATGGTGGTCACCGTCGAGCCCGGCATCTATCTGCCCGACTGGGGCGGCGTCCGTCTTGAAAACATGGCCGTGGTCACCGGGGACGGCCATCGTCTTCTGAATCGCGATACGACCTTTCTGGACATCTAGGTCGCCGACCGGCGTTACGGCGTCTATTTGCAGCCAGCTCGCTCACTGTTTCTTGCCTCTCACTCCATGGCCCCCAAAGGGGGAATCGTTATTGGATTATTGACTCTTTTATGATTATAATAACGTAGGGAGTTATGCGTTTTTGCTACCCGGAGGGCTTACGAGAGTTCCTTGTTATGCTGACGATAAATTATATGATCGAATCATCGGTGGGTAGTTCCCTTATTTTGTACTTTATAATTATTCCGATAATCTTTCTTTTTTCCTTCCTTGTTGCCCCCGACGAAGTTTACGCTAACGTCAAGGGTCTCTGCAGTAATTGCCATACCATGCACAACAGCCAGAACAACGCTCCGGTCTATGCGGATGGGCCGACGGGGAATCTGCTGAAAAATGATTGTGTCGGATGCCATTCAAGTGACACGGCGGAAACAAAGGTGACGAACGGCAGTACGGTCATTCCCATTGTCTTCAATACCTCCAACGGGACGCCGCCCGCGATCCCCTTGGCGGGCGGTAATTTTTACTGGGTGGAGTTTGCGGGTGACAATTACGGCCATAATGTGCTCGGCGTTTCCGATGCGGATCTTACCTTGACCGCCGCCCCGGGCTCAACCGGTTGCGCGAACAGCTGTCACACCTCCCTGGCGTTGGCGACGGCGGGGAATGGGTGCCAGGGGTGCCATAACAGCCTGAAGCACCACGGTACCGACCCGGGGGATGGTAATCCGGAAACGGCCGACAGCGGCTGGTACCGTTTTTTAAGTGCCCCTGCCAACCATGGCGGCATGGGCGGCGCGCCGGTGGCCGGCATCGAGGATGACGATTGGGAGTATACCGCCGGCGCCAATGACCACAATATTTACTACAAGGGTACCGGGTCTGATTTTGAAGCGCCGCAATCCGTCGGCAAGTTTTGTGCTGGTTGCCATGCGGCCTTTCATTCGCCGGGTTTTGCGGGGGTGTGGGAGGATAACGGCGGCGGCACCGATCCGTGGCTCCGGCATCCGACCGATTATGCGATTCCCAGTTCAGGGGAGTACGCGGCGGTTGTCGGCACGGCGTACGATCCGTTGGTGCCGGTGGGCAAACCGGTGCCCCTCGCCGCCCCTGAGGATTTTGCGGTTGTCAAGTCAGGCGATGTGGTGATGTGTCTCTCCTGCCATCGGGCGCACGGCAGTCCTTA
>JAOUHH010000201.1 GCA_029865195.1 Desulfobulbaceae bacterium | reverse complement strand
TGCCCAGCACCTTGATCGCCCCCGGTTCCTGGATGATGTGCGATTCGATCCGGGCCAGGGCCTCCTTGAGGGCGGGGTCGTCGATATGGCCTTCCGCCTCCACGTAGAACTGCAGTTCCTGGCTCTTGGGGTCGGTCTCGGAACGCAGATCGAGGAGGTTCACCCCCCGCTTGCTGAATTCGCCCAGGGTGTCGAAGAGCAGGCCTACCCGGTCTTTCAGCGGCGCGGTGATCATCGCGGTGGCGTCGTAGCCGGTGGGAGCGGGGAGCCTTTTGCCGAGAACCGCGAAGCGGGTGCGGCTGTGCGGGGCCACGTCGCGCTGGCAGATTCGGAAGCCGTGTTTCTTGAGGATCTCCTCGGCGCCGATCACCATCTGCGGTGTGGTCGCCGCGGCCTTGATGCCGGCGATGGCCTTCTCGATTTCCCGCACCGCCATCCGCGGCGTGTCCGGGAAGTGGGTGATGAGGTATTCCTCGGCCTGACGCAGTTCCTGGCCGGTGCCGACAATCAGCTCCGGCGCGCGGTCGTCCAGCGTGCCGCAGGCGAGATGGATGGGCAGGACCACGTTGTCGATCCAGTACCCCTGGCTCAGGCTTTCCATCTGATGGAAGTATTCCCTGATCTCCCCTTCTCGGGTATTGTATACCGGCAGCAGGGCCAGATCGGCCTCGCCGTTTTTGAAGGCGTGGAGGGCCTCGCCGACCTGCGGGAAGAGCTTGAGGTCGGCGTTTGGATTGTGGAGGCGCGCGGCCTGGGAGGCGTGGGAGCCTTCCGGGCCAAGGGTGGCGATGGTGGTCATCTCGTGCCGATCCTTACTGGTCTGGGTGCCTTATCTAGAGGATAATCGTGATTCAAGATTCTTTTTTAGTTGGTTCCGCGACTGCGGTCAACCCGTTTTCTTTAAAAATATTAGCCGATTATCGGAAGGAGAGGCAAAACCGGTGACCCGGCAAGCGCTGCAGTCGCAAAAAAATGGCGGGGTCGGGACCATCGAGGAGTATCTGGCCGCTCTGAAGGCTTCGCCCAACTTCGGCCCGCAGGTGGCGCACCACGAGGTGTTGCCCGGGTGCGCGGCCAGCTTCGCCGAGCCGGAGCATCCCTGGCCGGAACCGCTGCGCGCGGCCCTTGCCCACATCGGCGTCGGCCCTCTCTACCGTCATCAGGCGCAGGCGGTTGACGCCATCCGCCGCGGCCGCCATGTCGTGGTCGCCACCCCGACCGCCAGCGGCAAAAGCCTCATCTACAACCTCCCCGTCTTCGAGCGGATTCTCGCGGCGCCGACCTCCCGCGCCCTCTATCTTTTTCCGCTCAAGGCCCTGGCACAGGATCAGTTGCGGGCGATCGGCGAGCTCGGGCAAGGGTTGCCGGAGGGGTTGCGGCCCACCGCCGCCATTTGTGACGGCGACACCACGAGTTACCAGCGCAAAAAGCTGCGGGATCGCCCGCCCAACATCCTCATCTCCAACCCGGACATGCTGCATCTCTCCATGCTCGCCTACCATGACCGCTGGGCCGGGCTCTGGAGCGGGCTCACCCACGTGGTGGTCGACGAGGTGCATACCTATCGCGGGGTCTTCGGTTCGCACATGGCCTGGGTGTTGCGCCGTTTGCGCCGCATCTGCCGGCTGTACGGCAGCGAGCCGGTGTTTGTGCTCTCCTCGGCGACGGTGGGCAATCCCGGCGGGCTGGCCCGGGATCTTCTCGATCTTGCGGTGGAGGAGATCACCACCAGCGGCGCGCCCCGTTCCGGCCGCGATTTTCTCTTTCTGAATCCCGATCACGGCGCGGGCTTTGCGGCAAGCCAGTTGCTGGAGGCGGCGATGAAGCGGGGCCTGCGCACCATCGTCTACACCCAGTCGCGGAAGATGACCGAGCTGGTGGCGGTCTGGACCAAGAACCGCCTCGGCGGCCTGGCGGACAAGCTCACCGCCTACCGCTCCGGCTTTCTGCCCGAGGAGCGGCGGGAGATCGAGGCGAAGATGGCCGGCGGCGAGCTGTTGGGGATCGTTTCCACCAGCGCCCTGGAACTGGGGATCGATATCGGCGCCCTGGATATCTGCATCCTGCTGGGCTACCCCGGCACCATCATGGCCACTTGGCAGCGGTCCGGCCGGGTGGGGCGGCGGCAGCGGGATGCGTTGATCATCATGATCGCCCAGGAAGACGCCCTGGACCAGTATTTCCTCCGCAACCCGCGGGATTTTTTCGATCGCGGCGTGGAGGCGGCGGTGTTGAACCCGGACAACGGGGTGATCGTCCGACGGCACCTGCTCTGTGCCTGCGCCGAGGCGGTGCTGCCGGTGGACGATCCGCTGCTGGCCGGGGAGGCGGCCCGGCTCGCCCTCGCCGAGATGGCGGCGGCGGGGGAGTTGCAGTTGAGCGGTGACGGCCGGTTTTGGTACACCGGCCGCCGCTATCCGCACCGGGAGGTGAGTCTGCGCGGCACCGGCCAATCGCTGTTGATCCGGGCCGACGACCGGGAGGAGACCCTGCTCGGCGAAATCGACGCGGGCCGCAGCCACTCGGAGTGCCATCCCGGCGCGGTTTACCTGCATCGCGGCCGCAACTGGCTGGTCACCTCGCTCGATCCCGAGGGCGGCCGGGTGACGGTGACCGCGAAAAAACTCCATTACTTCACCCGGCCGCTGGCGAACAAGGAGACCGAAATCCTTAAGATTGCGCGCACGGTTGATTATGGCACCTTCCGCGCCTCCTTCGGGGATCTGCGGGTCACCGATCGGGTCACCGGTTTTCAGAAGCGGCTGCTCAAGGGCCACCAACTCATCGACACCGTCAAGCTTGATCTGCCGCCGCGGATCTTTGAAACGCAGGGGCTGTGGATCGAGATCCCGCCGCATCTGCAGCGACGCTTCGAGGCCGAACAGCGCCATTTCATGGGCGGCATCCACGCCCTCGAACACGCCGCCATCGGCGTCTTTCCACTCCAGATCCTCTGCGACCGCAACGACATCGGCGGCATCGCCTATCCCTTTCATCCGCAGGTCAACGGCCCGGCGGTCTTTATCTACGACGGCTACCCCGGAGGGGTGGGCCTCTGCCGGCAGGCCTTCGCGGGCCTGGATCTGCTGCTGGCCGCCGCCCTCCGCAGCGTTGCATCGTGCCCCTGTGAGACGGGTTGCCCTTCCTGCGTCCATTCTCCCAAGTGCGGGTCCGGCAACCGGCCCATCGACAAGGATGCGGCGCGACGGCTCTTGCATGGCCTGCTGGACAACCTCGGGCAAGAGGCGGTGGTGCGCGTGGTGGCCGCCGCCGCGGTGGTCGCCCCGTCCGCCTTGCCGGCGGCGGGGCGATGCGGTGCGTTGCCTTCCGGCTATGGCGTCTTCGATCTTGAAACCAAGCGTTCGGCAGCCGAGGTGGGCGGCTGGCACCGGGCCGAACGGATGGGGATCAGCGTCGGGGTGGTGTACGATAACGGCACCGACAGCTTTCATGTCTACCGGGAGGACGAGATCGACAAACTGGTGGCGCATCTCGCAAGGCTGGAACTGGTGGTGGGGTTCAACAACAGCCGTTTCGACTACAAGGTTCTTTCCGCATACACCGACCGCGACCTCACGCGCCTGCCGACCCTGGATATCCTGGTCGAGGTGAGAAACCGGCTGGGCTACCGGCTCAGTCTCGATCATCTGGCCCAGCACACCCTGGGGGTTGCGAAATCGGCCGACGGCCTGATGGCCCTCGAATGGTACCGGGAAGGGCGCATCGACAAGATCATCGATTACTGCCGAAAGGATGTGGAGATCACCCGGGATATCCTGCGCTACGGGGTGGCGAATGGGTATCTGCTCTTTCGCAACAAGGCCGGGCAACTGGTGCGCTGCCCAGTGAGGTTTGGCGGCGGGCGGGGATAAAAAAGGCCCCTCGCCGGCAGTGCGGGAGGGGCCTGGTGGGGCGGAAGAGGACTAACGGCAATCAGTCGGTGGGCCAGATCAGGGTCTGATGCAGCCAACCGGTGGTGCCGTCCTTGTGCTGCACCTTGATCCATTCGCCATCCTTTTCAAGGGGCTTGAAGACGACGCCGTACTTGACGGTGGCGACGATTTCGTAGTTGGTCCCGGCGCCGATGCGCATGTTGGCGGCGTCAACCTTGACGATGACCATCTTTTCCTTGCTGAGCAGCGGGTCGTAGACCCAGCCCTTGTCGCCCTCGAAGTCGACGGTCTGTGTCCATTGTCCTTCCCGCTTGAGCACCTGCAGGGGGAAGTTTTTGAATACCTCCCAAAGGACTTCCGCTTTCGTGTTGGGGGCCGAGCGGATATTGACCCCGTCCTTGCCGGCGATCACATACTCCGCCGCACCGGCGGAAAGGGCGATACCGATGGTGACAATGAACGCGACCGCTTGCAGGCCGATTCGAATCTGTTTTGAGGTGATCTGTTTCATGTGTCTATCTCTTTGGGGGTCATGGCGCGGCGGGATGCTGTTGGCTGCCGGCGGCTGTTATTTGCCTGGTAATTTTTAACTGTTCGGGGGTGCCGGCAGAGAAGTATCTGCGATTCGTGGCCGGCGCGTCCCTACCATGTTTACATTAGGTAAATGTATCATAAAACACGGTATTATCAAGTCCGCAAAACAATTTTCAACCTTTCTTGCGTCATGTTGTTTGTTGGGCGGGTTCTTTCTTTTGGGCGGAGCGCGAGCGCTCGGCTCCATCGGGCCCGGATGCTGGTGGGGTAAACCAAGCCGGAGGCCGCGGCGTGGCGGTGGCATGGATGACGTGTTGATTGTCGTTTGGCGCTATACTATACTGGGTTGAACCGAAGAAGGATTTGCTCTGGCAGTAAGCATTCAGGCCGTCTCGGTAGTCGTCGAGCAGGGTAAACTCTTGATCGCCCTTGGCTTTGGGGGCAGAAGGCGATCATGGCGACGCAGAGCATGTTTCTCCGGAAGAGGGGTTGGCCGCATTGGATCGCCGGCGGGAGTGGGGTGAGGTGTCCGCTGCTGACTGGCATTATGTTCACTATACTTCCCGCCGGTTTCTTCCGGTGAAAAATAGTAACGATGCGGTTGCCGGCGACCGGCGTCAGGCTGGCTGTTTTCACGGATTGGCCTTCTGTCGC
>JAOUHH010000101.1 GCA_029865195.1 Desulfobulbaceae bacterium | reverse complement strand
GGCGGAGCGGCGAGGTGATTCCGTTTGCGGTCGGCGACGAAGGGCGGATCATGAGTCTGGCCTCCCAGGCGGCCATCGCCCTGACCAAGATGCGGTTGGTGCGGGATCTGGAAAATCTGCTGTTTTCCTTTCTGCAGGCGATCGGTCACGCCATTGATGAGAAGTCGCCCTATACCAACGGCCATATCATTCGGGTGGCGGAGATTTCAGAGCAGCTTGTGGAGGCTGTCAATGACGTCGCCGACGGTCCGTACGGGGCGGTATCCTTCAGCTCCGAGCAGTTGGCGGAGATTCGCCTTGCCGCCTGGATGCATGATGTCGGCAAGATCACCACCCCGGAACATATTATCGACAAGGGCACCAAGCTTGAAACACTTTCCGACCGGATCGAGGTGATTCGCCACCGGATAGAGATTCTGAAGCGGGATGCCGAGATTCGCCGGCTGCGGGAGGCGTTGTTGTTTGCCGGCGTTGATCTTCCGGCCGGGGAGAGCGCGGAGGCAAGAGCGCTGACGGATGACCTGGACTTTGTCGCCTCCGTCAATAACGGCTGTGAATTCGTTGCTGATGCGTCGCTGGAGCGGATTCGCTCATTGCGCGAGGTCACCTTGGCGGTGGACGGTCGGGAGATTCCATTGCTCAGCGATGACGAGGTCGAGAATCTTTCGGTCCGGCGGGGGACGCTTACCGATCACGAGATGGGGGTGATCAGGAATCACGTCAATGTCACCAACTCCATGCTGGCCAAGTTGTCCTTCCCGAAGAAGTTTGCGCGGGTGCCTGCCTATGCGGCGATGCATCACGAGAAACTGGATGGGACCGGCTACCCGCAGGGGTTGCACGGCGCGGATATCCCCTTGCCGGCCAGGATGCTGGCGGTGGCTGATATCTTCGAGGCGCTAACCGCCGCCGACCGGCCCTACAAGACGGGGAAGAAGATGTCCGAAGCGATGGAGATCATGGCGGAAATGGTTCAGGATAACCATCTTGACGGCGTACTCTGTGATCTGCTGGTGGAGAGCGGGTTGGCCGTGCACTATGCCAGGAAGTTTCTCTCCGAGGGCCAGTTGGACAACTTTGAGTGGAAGGGGAAGCACTATCACTTGGGTAGGGCAGCCGATACGGACCAAGCCGGGGCCACCGGGAGTGGGGGCGTCGGTTTTAACGGGAAACCATGTGTATGAGAAACTCCCGGTTGCCCTTGGGGCCAAGGATCGGTGAATCGGTGACGCCCTGACTGACGAGGCCGATGGTCTCGACGAAAGCAAGGATGTCGGCGATCACCTTTTCGTGCAGGGCCGGGTCGCGGACCACGCCGCCCTTGCCGATGAAATCCCGCCCCACCTCGAATTGCGGTTTGATCAGGGCGAGAATGGAAGCCTTGTCCCGGAACAGGGGGAGGAGAGGCGGCAGCAGGATCTTGAGGGAGATGAAGGCGGCATCGATGACCGCCAGGTCGATGGGTTCGCCGAGGGTGTCGGCGGTCAGGTAGCGGGCGTTGGTGCGCTCCAGGACCACCACCCGGTCATCCTGGCGGAGCCGCCAGTCCAACTGGCCGTAGCCGACATCAACGGCGAAAACCTTGGCGGCGCCGTTCTGTAGCAGGCAGTCGGTGAAGCCGCCGGTGGAGGCGCCGATGTCGGCGCAGACGAGGCCGGTTGGGTCGATCTGGAAATAGGGCAGCCCCTTGGCAAGCTTCAGGCCGCCCCGGCTGACAAAGGGGCATTCGTTGCCCTTAATCTCGATCGTGCAGTCATCACTTACCTGGCTGCCCGTCTTGTCGCAGCGGAGGCCGTTCACCCAGACCTGGCCGGCGACGATCAAGCCTTGCGCCTTCTGACGGCTGTCGACCAGGTTCCTTTGCAGCAGCAGTTTATCCAGCCGCAGCTTCTTCATGGCAAGTCCATGTCGGCGGTGCCATCCTTGCGGCGGTTCATTCTCCCGCGTCCTCTTTGCGGATCAGTTCGCACAACTCGTCGGCGATGGCGGTGATCTCGGCCTTGTCTTCGCCCTCCACCATTACCCGGATCACCGGTTCGGTGCCGGAGGGGCGGACCAGAATCCGGCCCCTGCTGCCCAGTTTTGTTTCCATGGCGGCAACCGTCTCCGGAAATCCGGTGATGCGCTGCGGGTTGAGCGGTTCGCCGGTGCGAACGTTTTTGAGGACCTGCGGGAAGGACTCCATGATCTTGGCCAATTCGGAGATCGGTTTGTCCTGCTTGAGCATCACCGACAGCAGTTGCAGGGCGGCTAGGATGCCGTCGCCGGTGGTGTTGTGGTCGAGGAAGATCAGGTGGCCGGACTGCTCGCCGCCGAAGTTGTAGCCGTTGGCGCGCATCGCCTCGACCACGTAACGGTCGCCGACCGCGGTGCGGATCAGCTTGCCGCCCATCTTCTGCATCGCAACCTCCAGGCCCATGTTGCTCATCACCGTGGCGGCCAGGGTTTTCTTGCGCAGCTTGCGTTGGTGCATCAGGTCGGCGGCGCAGATGGCCATGGTGTGGTCGCCATCGACAATCTCCCCCTTCTCGTCGGCGACAATCAGCCGGTCGCCGTCGCCGTCCAGGGCGATGCCGAGGTCGGCGCCCAGTTCCTTGACCATCGCCGCCATCCGATGCGGGTGCAGGGCGCCGCATTCATGATTGATGTTGGTGCCGTTGGGGTTGATGCCGATGGCGGTCACCTTGGCCCCGAGTTCCTCGAAGACATGCGGGGCAACCCCGTAGGTCGCGCCGTGGGCACAGTCGAGAACGATGTGCATGCCGTCCAGTGTGTAGCGGCGGGGAAAGGTGTTTTTGAGGGAGACGATATAGCGACCGCGGGCATCATCGATGCGGGTCGCCTTGCCGATCTCTTCCGCAGTCGGCCGTAATGCCGCCATCTTTTGGGAGAATATCAGGTCTTCGATCTCCAGTTCCTTGGCGTCGGGCAGCTTGAAGCCATTGCGCGAGAAGATCTTGATGCCGTTGTCCTGAAAGGGGTTGTGGGAGGCCGAGATCACCACCCCGGCATCGGCGCGCATGCTGGCGGTGATGAAGGCGATGCCGGGGGTCGGCAACGGCCCGACCAGGAGGATATCTACCCCCATGGAGCAGATGCCGGCAGCCAGCGCGTTTTCGATCATGTAGCCGGAAAGCCGGGTGTCCTTGCCGATCACGATCCGGTGGTCGTGTTTCATGTCCTTGACCAGAAAGGCAATGCTGCGGCCGATCTGCATGGCGATTTCGGCGGTCATGGGATGGATGTTGGCGACGCCGCGAACGCCGTCGGTTCCGAAGAGTCTTCTCATGGGGCGGACCTTTCAGGGTTACTTTTTATGTGCGGGGGGCTTCCTGACGGACACGGTGACCGTGGCCGGGGTGATGTCGATAATCTTGGCCTGCATGCCTGTTTCCACCCGGACCGGCACCGAATGTGTGCCCGGCGGCAGATCGGCTGCGGAAACGGTGGCATTGAACAGCGTGTGCATTTGCTGGTTGCCGCTCAGGCTGAGGGGGATTTCCGTTTTGATGGCGACGGCGGCCGGGTTGACGACGGCGGTGAGGGGCGGATTGGCACCGATGATGGCCACCGGGATATTGCTTATCTGCTTGAGGACGGTTTCCTCGATGATCCTCACCTTGACGGTAACCGTTGTTTCGCCGATCAGTTCGGCCAGTGATTGTTTCAGGTCGAGGTTTACTTGTCTGGTGATCGATGCCTTCAGGTTGTGCAGATCAATGGGGGTGGTGGCCAGTTGTTCCTGGTCGCCAAGGATGGCCTGGGGGCCGGTGAGGGACAGAACGGCCGGTTCGATGGTGACGGATTCGATCTTGTAGCCGTTGGCGGGTGTGCCGCTGAGGGGCGCCTTGATCGGCAGTTCCCGCTGGATCAAGCGGTCGAGCAGCAGGGTGATGTAGGGAGGCTGTACCCGGAGGACCCTGATGCCGCGCGGGAAGGAGATCGTTTCCTCGTCGTTGCGAACCAGCAGGGAGCCGGGGGTGGCCTTGGACAGGTCCACCGCCCGCGAGACATGCTGGTTGGCGATGCCGCGGATCAGGCCGCGGGGGCCGGCAATCGTTACCTCGAGCTGTTTCTTGAACTGGTTGGAGATGACCAGGTCGCGGGGCATGTTGATGATCTCCACCGGGATCTGGACGGTCATGTCGACCTTGTCCTCGCCGACCACGAAGTACCACAGGAAGAGGGCGAACAGCAGCGACAGCGTCTTGATCGCCCAGTTTTGGGTCCACGGGAGGTTGTCTTTCTGTTTGGGGAGCAGCCCCATTATCTGTTTAACCAGTTTTTCCATAGTGCCTGGGTGTGATATTCCTTGGGTACGAAGATAGCATCAAGGCGGCTGCGCAGCGATGATGCGTCGAGATCGGTGGTGATGGCGCCGTGCTGCACCAGGGAGATCTGGCGGGTTTCCTCGGAGACGACGATGATGATGGCGTCGGTTTCCTCGGAAAGGCCGATGGCGGCCCGGTGGCGGGTGCCGAGCCGCTTGCTGATGTAAGGGTTCTTGGTCAGCGGCAGGACGCAGCCAGCGGTGAGGATGCGGCCCCGACGGATGACGACGCCGCCGTCGTGCAGCGGCGATTCGGTGTGAAAGATGCTGAGCAGCAACTCCTTGCTGACCTGGGCGTCGATGGTCTGGGCGGATTCGATATAGTCCTTGAGCCCTGTTTCCCGTTCGATGACGATCAGGGCGCCGATCTTGCGGGCGGAAAGACGTTGCGCGGCCGTGACGATTTCCTCCAGGGTGTGGACGGTGTCCTCACTGCTCTTGACGAAAGGCGTCTGCTGGCCGACCTGGGTGAGGGCCCTGCGGATATCGCGTTGAAAGATAATGATAATGATAAGAAAGATGGAACTGAGAAAGGTTCCGAGGAGCCAGTAAAGGGTCAGGAACTCAAGCTCGCGGGCGCCGAAGTAGACGACGATGAGGACGGCGATACCGACCAGCATCTGCATGGCGCGGGTGCCGCGAATGAGGAGAATGATGCGATAGATGAGGTATGAAACGATGAGGATGTCGCATACATCCTGCCATCGTAAGGCGCTGACAATGTCATGCATAGGTCAAGTATCTGCGCGGGGTGGTCACCGCGTGGAATGATTGTAAAAAATGATTGCATTAACAATATCTTCAAGTAAAACAGGTCCGTGCCTCTTGGGCAAGGGAAACTGCGCGGGGAGCTTAAAAAAAGTGTGAAATTGTTCCGTTTGCGTCGGTTGGAAAATCGGCAAGGGAAATAAGGAAATTGCCCGGCTTGATGCTTGACATCCTCGATGGCATGGTGTAGTTTCGTTAAATTTTCCAGCGTCGGGTGTTGATGGTGTGCAGGCAGCCGATGCCGAACAGAGATTATTGCCCGACGTGGTGTTAGGGTGAAAGATAATAAATTCAGTACATTAAGGTTAGGAGAGTAGTCTTGGCAAACCATAAGTCAGCATTGAAACGGAATCGTCAGAACCAGATTCAGCGTGAACGCAACCGCGCCAACAAATCACGGATTCGTACCGTGATCAGGGCCGTTGATGAAGCCATTGGTGAGAATGCCGTTGAGAAGGCGCAGGCCGCTCTTACGGCCGCTATCCCGGTGATCAGCCGGGCCGCCATGAAGGGCGCGATCCACAAAAAGAATGCTTCCCGCAAGGTGTCCCGTTTGACCAAGCGGGTCAACGCCTTCGTTCAGGCAAGCGCATAGATAGAAACTCGTCGGCGCCAGGATCGTTAGGCGTCGCTGCGAACAGCAAAAGGTGAGGTATGATCCGCGTCAACAGCGTGATCGTCGCCACTGCACAAGCATGCCGGTGGCGTCGTCTCCAGTGTATCCCATGGTAATGGGCGCATTTGTATGCTGAGGCGGCGGGACAAAACCACTTGGATATGAACGCACAGAAAAGCCATGGGACCGGAAAGGTTCCATGGCTTTTTTATTTTCGGTTGTCGCGCGAGTCGCAAAAACCTGCCTGATTGATCTGTTTTTTGTAGGGGAAGATTATGCACCAGCCTGGTATCGACCAGTTTCGGGAACTTGCCGCCTCGGCGGGCCTGATCCCCGTATGTCGTGAAATCATCGCCGATCTGGATACCCCGCTCACCGTTTTTGCCAAGGTGGCCGGCGAGGAATCCCACGCCTTTTTGTTCGAGAGCCTGGAGGGCGGCGAGAAGTGGGGGCGGTACTCCTTTATCGGCCTTGATCCCATCGCCACCTTCGAGAGCCGCGGCGAGCGGATTACCCTGCGCCGGGGCAGTGAGGTGACGGAACAGAACGGGAATCCCATTACCGTGCTGCAGGCCTTGTTGAACTCCTTTGCGCCCTGCCTGGCGGCCGAGTATCTGCCCCGTTTCTTCGGCGGCGCGGTGGGCTACATGGGCTATGACATGGTCCGCTTCATGGAGCGGTTGCCGGAGAAGAATCCGCCCCTGGTCGATTTCCCGGACAGCCTGTTGATGATCCCCCGCACCGTGCTCATCTATGACAGCCTCAGGCAGACCTTGACCATCGTCGAATGCGTTGTGGTAGGGGAGCGTGATGATGCCGATGCGCTGTATCGGCAGGCGCAGGAGCGCATCGACCGGGTGGTCGCTCGCCTGCGCCTGCCGGTGCCGCAGGCGATGGCCGAACACGCCCCCTGCCCGCCCCATCTCTTTACCTCCAACATGGAGCGGGAGGCGTTTCACGGGATGGTCAACCGGGCCAAGGAGTATATCCTGGCCGGCGACATCATCCAGGTGGTGTTGTCGCAGCGCTTTCACACCACCACCGAGATGGCCCCTTTTACCCTCTACCGCGCCCTGCGTCATATCAACCCCAGTCCCTATCTGTTTTATCTGAAGCTTGGCGATATCGTGCAGATCGGTTCTTCGCCCGAGATCCTGGTGCGGCTGGAGGGGGATGATATCGAACTGCGGCCCATCGCCGGCACCCGTCGCCGCGGCCAGACCGCGGCCGAGGACCGCGCCCTTGAGCAGGAGCTGCTTGCCGATCCCAAGGAGCGGGCCGAGCATCTGATGCTGGTGGATCTCGGCCGCAACGACGCCGGGCGGGTGGCCCGCTACGGCACGGTGGAGGTGCGGGATCTTCTGGTAGTTGAGCGATACAGCCACGTGATGCACATCGTCTCCGGGGTGCACGGCAAGCTTGCCCCGGGCAGGAATCAGTTCGATGTGTTGAACGCCTGTTTCCCGGCCGGCACGGTGAGCGGCGCGCCCAAGATCCGGGCCATGGAGATCATCGAGGAACTGGAGCCGGAACGGCGCGGGCCGTATGCCGGGGCGGTGGGTTACTTCGGGTTTTCCGGCAACATGGACATCTGCATCACCATCCGCACCTTTGTTATGCACGGTAAAAATCTCTGGGTGCAGGCCGGGGCCGGGATTGTCGCCGACTCGGATCCGGAGATGGAGTTTCAGGAAACCATCAACAAGGCGCGGGGCCTGCGGCGTGCCGTCGAATTGGTGGAAGAGGGATTCTAGTTTCGGCGGCAGGCGTCGCCGGTGGCAAGGTTCCTGTGTCAACACCTAGACTGTTTTTTAATGGATATTCCTATGCTGGTTGTTATCGATAATTACGATTCGTTTACCTATAATATCGTTCAAACCCTGGGCGGGCTCGGCGCCGAGATGCGGGTGTTCCGCAACGATGAGGTGACGGTGGAGTATATCGCCGGCCTGCAGCCCGACCGGCTGCTGGTTTCCCCCGGGCCCTGCACCCCGGCCAAGGCCGGGATATCCATCGCGGCGATCCGGTATTTCGCGGGCAAGATTCCCATCCTCGGCGTTTGTCTGGGCCATCAGTCCCTGGGCGAGGCCTTCGGTGGCAAAACTGTGCGGGCCGGGCGTTTGATGCACGGCAAGACCAGCCCGGTCCATCATGACGGCCGCGGTGTTTTCACCGGCCTGCCCAGCCCTTTCGACGCCATGCGCTACCATTCGCTGGTGGTTAGCGACGAGGGCTTGCCCGAGTGCCTGGAGGTCAGCGCCCGCACCGATCAGGGCGAGTTGATGGGCTTGCGTCACCGCACCCTGCCGGTGGAGGGGGTGCAGTTCCATCCCGAATCGATCATGACCCCGGACGGCGTCGCCCTGCTCAGGAATTTCATCGATCCCGCGTATCCCGAGATGTTGCGTAAATAACCCAAGGAGGCTTGTGGAGAATGATCAAGGAGGCAATCGGCAAGGTGGTGGCCGGCAACGATCTGAGCGAAACCGAGATGATCGGGGTCATGGATGAGATCATGGGTGGCGAGGCCACTCCGGCCCAGATCGGCGCCTTTATCACCGCCCTGCGGCTGAAAGGGGAGACCGTCGAGGAGATCGCCGGCGCAGCCCAGGTCATGCGCCGGAAGGCGACCAGGGTCCAGGTGCATGCGGCCGACGGGATTCTGGTCGACACCTGCGGCACCGGCGGCGACGCCTCCGGCACCTTCAATGTTTCCACCACCGCCGCCTTCGTGGTGGCCGGCGCCGGGGTGCTGGTGGCCAAGCACGGCAACCGCTCCATCACCAGCAAGTGCGGCAGCGCCGATGTGCTGGAGGCGCTGGGGGTTGATCTCTCCCTGTCGCCGGAGCGGATCGGCAAGTGCGTTGAGGAGACCGGGATCGGCTTCATGTTCGCGCCGGCCCTGCATGGCGCCATGAAGCATGCCATCGGCCCGCGTCGCGAGATCGGGATCCGTACCGTTTTCAATATCCTGGGGCCGTTGACCAATCCGGCCGGCGCCAACGTGCAGGTGATGGGGGTGTTTGATCCCGCCCTCACCGAAACCCTTGCCGCTGTGCTCGGCAAGCTGGGCTCCCGGCGGGCCTTGGTGGTGTGCGGCGCGGGCGGTATGGACGAGTTGACGGTGACCGGCGAAACGCGGGTTGCCGACTGGGACGGCAGCAAGGTGACCACCTACACGGTTACCCCGGAAAGCGTCGGCCTCAAGCGCGCCACCCTTGAGGAGTTGCGTGGCGGCGCCACCGCCGCGGAAGCGGCGGCCCAGGTGCGGGCGATCCTGTCCGGTGAGGCCGGGCCGAAGCTCGAGATGGTGTTGATGAATGCCGGCGCGGCGTTGATGGCGGCCGGCAGGGCTGGCGATCTTGCCGGCGGCGTCGCGCTTGCCCGCGAGGTTGTCGCCTCCGGCGCGGCGCTGGCAAAACTTGAGGCGCTGGTCGCCTTTCGCTGAAAAGGATTCCGGCGCGGGCACCCCTCGCCGCCACAGATGACGGATATCGCTGAAATGATTC